>JAAYVL010000043.1 GCA_012517205.1 Verrucomicrobiota bacterium | reverse complement strand
TAACGGTCCTAAGGTAGCGAAATTCCTTGTCGGGTAAGTTCCGACCTGCACGAATCGTGTAACGACTGAACGACTGTCTCGGAGAGGATCTCGGCGAAACTGTAACGGCGGTGAAGATGCCGCCTGCCCGCAGTAGGACGGTAAGACCCTATGCACCTTTACTGTAAGCTCGTATTGTGTCTTGATTATTCATGCGTAGCGTAGGTGGGAGACTTCGAAGCGGGGGCCTCGGTTCCCGTGGAGTCGCAATGTGAAACACCACTCTTGGCTAATTAGGATTCTAACTTCACTCTGTCATCCAGATGAGGGACAGTGCGTGCGGGTCAGTTTGACTGGGGCGGTTTCCTCCGAAAGAGTAACGGAGGAGCGCTAAGCTTGGCTCAGCATGGTTGGCAACTATGCGTCGAGCGTATGGGTAGAAGCCAGGTTAACTGTGAGACCTACAAGTCGAGCAGGTGCGAAAGCAGGCCCAAATGATCCGACGGTTTAATGTGGAATTGCCGTCGCTCAACGGACAAAAGGTACGCTAGGGATAACAGGCTGATCGAGTCCAAGAGTTCATATCGACGACTCGGTTTGGCACCTCGATGTCGACTCGTCGCATCCTGGGGCTGGAGAAGGTCCCAAGGGTCCGGCTGTTCGCCGGTTAAAGCGGCACGCGAGTTGGGTTCAGAACGTCGTGAGACAGTTCGGTCCTTATCCACTGTGGGCGCAGGAAACTTGAGGGGTTCAAATCTTAGTACGAGAGGACCAGATTTGACGCACTTCTGGTGTGGCAATTGTCGCGTCAGCGGCAGCGTTGCGTAGCCATGTGCGGAAGAGATAAGCGCTGAATGCATCTAAGTGCCAAGCTCATCCCAAGATAATGTTTCCCGAACCGCAAGGTTCCTAAAGACCCCCGGCAGACTACCGGGTTGATAGGTTAGGCGTGTAAGCGGAGTGATCCGTTCAGCGGACTAATACTAATCGGTCGTGCGGCTTGATCGCTTCTTTCCCTTCCTCGAAGGGCAAGAGCGATTTTAACTCGCGAATTGTAATCCGGTTGTTCGCCTGTGTGCAGTTTTCAGAGAAACCGCCAGGGTTGGCGATGTTCCTTGAGATTTCTTGGTGGCCTTGAAGCTGTGGTCCGACCCGTTCCCATTCCGAACACGGCCGTCAAACGCAGTCTTGCCGATGGTAGTGGTTTTATAGATTCCGCGAGAGTAGGTCGCCGCCAGGTCTTTTATGAAAGCCGAACTCCGAAAAAGAGGGTTCGGCTTTTTTCTTAGAGATTGTTTCAATGCGCGCCCGCCACGTCCGTTCCAATTCTGCCGAAGCACGAGCCTGTCTCCAGTTAGTTTTGGGCGCGGCCAGCCGAGTCTGGCAGCTTTGCTCCGCGTGGGGCGCCTGATACCTGGAACTCGGAATTGGTATTGCCTTTGACGGCTAACGAGACTTAATTAAACGCGTATGAAGCGAAAACTCATTCTTTTCCTGAGCCAGTGCTGCCTGGTCGTCTCCCTAGGGATGCCGTCGTTGTTGCGCGGCGAAACTAAAATCCCTGACGCCTGCAAGACCGGCGGATTTGCCATTGGCTGTCAGGCCTATACCTTCAATCGGTTTACGGTCTTTGAAGCTATCGAAAAGACGGCTCAGGGCGGCGGCAAGGTTATCGAGTTCTACCCCGGCCAACGGCTTAGCCCGGAGGAACCCGGCGTCAAGTGGGACCACCACGCTTCTCCCGAAACGATTCAAAAGGTCAAAGACAAGCTCGCCGCAGCCAGAGTCACAGCAGTCAACTACGGCGTGGTCAGCATTCCCCGCGACGAAGCGGAGGCCCGCAAGATTTTTACGTTCGCCAAAGCGCTGGGGCTGTATGCCATCACCACCGAATCTGTTGAGGCGATTGATACCATCGAGAAGCTGGTTCGGGAATATGATCTCAAGGTGGGTTTTCATAACCATCCGAAGCGCGCCAATGATCCAGGATATCGCATGTGGGATCCGAACTACGTTTTATCGGTCGTCAAAGACCGGGATGCCCGTATTGGAGCCTGTGCCGACAGCGGCCATTGGGTTCGCTCCCACCTCAAACCGGTGGAGTGCCTGCGCATCCTCAAGGGACGGATTGTCAGCAGCCACCTCAAAGATTTGAATGAGATGGGTCCCGGTGCGCATGATGTGCCGTTTGGCACTGGGGTTTCCGATATTCCGGCACTTTTGCATGAGTTGAAGGTGCAAGGTTTTGCCGGCAACGTCGCTATCGAATACGAATACCACTGGGAAAATTCGACTCCGGAAGTGGGCCAGTGCATCGGCTTCGTCCGTGGCTATGGCACGGCGCAAAAGTGGTGAACCGTATTCGTGAGGCCCTCCCCGTTTCTCAGAATTGAGATTGGCACAAGTACTGCGGCATAGGAGTTGCGTTCTTTACCAGGCCCAGCGCAGAATTTACCCTGCCCTGTTCGTGATCAGCGACTTAGAACTCGAACTGTAAGTTGAACGATTAAACGGACGCGTAGCCGAGGTGTGGCCGGCATGCCTTCAATGGACGTCGAAAACAGCCCGCTTGTCCCACTGTTGCAATTAGGTTCCGCAGGAAGGTCGCACACGGCAACGGCGGGGTTTTTTTAAAGCTGCGGACTTGACGTTCTGCCCGTGGAAATCTACGCTCGGGCGGGTTGGTGGCCGTAGCTCAGCCTGGTTAGAGCCCCAGATTGTGGATCTGGCTGTCGCGGGTTCAAATCCCGTCGGCCACCCCACCTTTCCGCTCCCAATAGTCACGAAACTGCTGTCCCAACCTCGTACAGAGTCGCTTCGTCCAAGTGGAGAGTCTCGGCTTCCGGCGCCACTTTTATCCGGTTACCGGGCCCGGATTTGAAATAGGCCCCGATAACTCAGGAAACCGCGCCCGAATTTGCTGACGCTGCCGCTGATTCCGATTGCTGACCCGTTGCAGCCCGTTCCGGGAACTCTGTTGACGCTTCCTGCCGGGGGTTCCGGGCGCGTTTGTTGCGAGGAAGAGGACTAATCACAGCGTTGAGATCGCGGTCTCCGAGCATCTTCGGCGGCGAATCCGCCTGCCCCCACGGGGCGACTTCCTTGACGAAGCGGTTCACGACCTCAAACCCAAATTCCGTGTGCGCTTTCTGACGACCACGAAAGCGCAGTTTGATCCGCACCTTCATGTCCTCGCATAGAAAATCCACAGCCCTGTTCAGCTTGGTTTCGAAATCATGCGGATCAATCGTCGGCGAGAGCTGAATCTCCTTCATTTTGCTCGCCGCTTGCCGCCCGGCGGAGTCTTTGTTTCGCTTGGCCTCCTCGTACATGAACCTGCCATAATCCACGATTCGGCACACGGAAGGCGTGGCATTGGGCGCAATCTCCACCAAGTCGAGTCCCTTGCTCATCGCAATGCGCAAGGCTTCATTGAGGGTCATCACTCCAAGCTGCTGCCGGTTTTCGTCCAACACGCGCACCTCACGCGCGCGGATCTTGCCATTACGGCGGTGGAGGGGTTCCCGGGAGTAACGCGAGCGAAAGGGATAGGGGCGACTCAATTAGCCCTCCCCGACTGAAGTTCATTCATGCGGTGATAATCTGCCAAACTAGCTGCTACTGATTAATGGTTAATGACTGCACAGTTATTTTCACATAGCACTGCCTGAAGGCAAGCATAATGTGGCACAAACCTGCAGGCCGAGTTGACCCACAAGACAGGTTTTGCGCCACCCGCACTTACCATCGTAAAGATAGCAATGCCCATTGCGAGCAGAAGAATTGAACAACGGGCCTGAAACGTGAGTTTCAGGCCCGTAAATTGGTTGCGGGGGCTGGATTTGAACCAGCGACCTTCAGGTTATGAGCCTGACGAGCTACCGGGCTGCTCCACCCCGCGGCTTCTTAGGTGGGCTCATCATGCCGAATCCTGGCGATAGCGCAAGCACAATTATGAAGAAATATCGAAGGTCGTCCGAGGCTTATCGCCCGCCAATGCCCAGTGGCCACGTGACGGCGGTCCCCATCGGCCGGGCTATTTGCGCCGACACGGTGATTTTTAAGGTTGGGGCGGGGTGGAGGGCGTCGAGGCGAGTTTGCTCCGGCGGACGCCATAAGTGAAATAGACTCCCAACCCGATAAGGAACCAAATGATCAGGCGCAGCCAGGTGGTCAGCGGCAGGGCGGACATAAGGGTCAGGGCGGAGATGGCGCCAGCGGGGGCCACAAACCAAACGGCGGGAGTGGTGAATCGGCGCGGCAGGTGAGGTTCGCGCACGCGGAGCACCAGCACGCCGACGGAGACGATGACAAAGGCCAGCAGGGTGCCAATGGAGCAGAGGCTGCCGGCTTCGCGCACGGTGAACACGGCCGAGAAGAACGCCACGCCGAGGCCGGTGATGATGGAGGTAATCCAGGGCGTGCGGAAGCGGGGATGGACCTGGCTGACGAACGGCGGCAGCAAGCCGTCGCGGCTCATGCTGTAGAAGACGCGGGATTGGCCGAGCAGCATGACCAGGATGACGGAGGACAGGCCGGCAATCGCGCCGAGCTTGATGAGGCCGCCCATCCAGCCCATGCCCGCGTGGTCGGCAGCCATGGCAATCGGGTCCGGCACGTCCAACTGGGCATAGGGCACCACGCCGGTGGCAATGGCCGAGACGAGGATGTAAAGAACGGTGCAGATGAGGAGCGAGCCAATAATGCCGATCGGCATGTCCCGCTGCGGGTTCCGGGCTTCCTGGGCCGCCGTGCTGACGGCGTCGAAGCCGATGTAGGCGAAGAAGACGATGCCCGCGCCGGTCATGATGCCTGACCAGCCGAAGTGGCCTGCCGTGCCGGCATTAGCGGGGATGAACGGATGCCAATGGGCGGTTTGGATGGCGCGCGCCGCCCCGACGATGAACAGCAGCACCACGGCTATTTTTATAATGACGATAATGTTGTTGAAGTGGGCGGACTCGCGAATGCCGACCACCAACAAGGTGGTGACGACGAAGATAATCAACACCGCCGGGAGGTTGAAAATGGCGGTGGCCTGGGGAAGGGTGGCGGGGTCGGCGCCCAGGGCTTTGATTTGGTCCGCCAATCCCGCGCTGAAGACGGCCCAGCCGGCTTTCATTTTCATCGCCGCCGCCAGGGTGGCCGGGAGTTGGACGAGTTGTGTGCCGCGGGCGGCGGAAAGCTCGGGCGGCACGACCAGGCCGCAGTCGTTCAGGAAGGACACGACGTAGCCCGACCAGCCAATGGACACGGTGATGGCGCCGACCGCGTATTCGAGGATCAGGTCCCAGCCGATGATCCAGGCGAAGAGTTCGCCGAGGGTGGCGTAGCCATAAGTATAGGCGCTGCCAGCCATTGGCACGAGCGAGGCGAATTCGCTGTAGCACAGCGCGGCGAAGATGGAGGCCAGCCCGGCGAGCGCGAACGAAAGCACCACCGCCGGCCCGGCATTTTGGGCCGCGACGGTTCCGGTGAGCACAAAGATGCCGGTGCCGATAATGGCCCCGACGCCCAGGGCGGTGAGATTGACCGGACCCAGCGCCCGATGGAGGCTTTGGTCTGCCAACGCCTCGGCTTGCAGGGCAGTGACGGTTTTGCGTCGAAGCAGATTCATGCTGTCACCGGACTATTGTGCATCGCGATTACTGGCTCGGCTTAATGATCTGCCGCCGCCCGGAAGTCAAGGCGATAGGCAGAGAATTTGGAGGAAAAAGAGGGGCGAAATCCCCACGACCATCCGCTATTTCCCCGGTTCGCGGCGTTTCGATTGCCGGAGAGAGGAGCGAGAAATCCTTTACCGGGGGCCGGATTCGCGTAGAATGCGAACCGAGCCGCGTAATGCGGCCAGACCGCGAATGGCATTGAAGAAACGCGAGACAGCCGGTTGCCGGCGCGCCCGGGCCGGCGACAGAATGGCCGGCCAGCCCGATGGGCCGTCGGGCGGCGGTGCGTGGCGCGGGCGACGGACGACCCGCTCACGGTTCGCCGTTTCACGAATAAACCAGGAAAACCAAAAAACAGGAGACCACTCCCATGGACTTACATCATCCCATCCTGCGCGAGTTTCCGGAGCATCGCGAGACGATCCGGCGACTCCAGGGGGGCGACGACCACTTTCGGAACATCTACGATGAATATCATCGGCTGGATGACGAAATCTATCGCATCGAGGAGGAAATTGATTTCGCCACGGACCAGGAAATCGAGGAACTCAAGATGCGGCGAGCCAAGCTCAAAGATAATATCTACCGTTTGATCCGCCGGGCTCCATCCGGCGGCAGTCCGGCCGGTTTGGGAACCGGCGCCGTTGGTTAGCCGGGCGTCAGCGCGGGCCGCGCCGCGGGGCGGGGGCGCGGGTTATTCCGCCACGCCTTTAGTCGCACGGGCCTGGGCGGCGCGCTTGCGCCGAACTTCATCCAGGATCTTTTTCCGCAGGCGCAGGTTTTTGGGGGTCGCTTCGACGTACTCATCCGGGCCGATATATTCCAGCGCGCGTTCCAGCGATAACTTGAGCGGAGGATTGAGCTGGATGCCCTTGCCCTCGCCCTGGGAGCGCATGTTCGTGAGCTTCTTTGCCTTGCAGGGGTTGACCGGGATGTCGTTTTCGCGGGCGTTTTCGCCTACAATCATGCCAGCGTAGATCGCGTCGCCCGGTTCCACGATCAACCGGCCGCGTTCCTGGAGCAGGTTCAGCGCGTAGGCCATTGCCTGGCCGTTTTCCATGCTGACCAGCGAACCGTTTTTGCGGGCCGCAATCTCGCCCCGGTGCGGGCCGTATTCATGGAAGAGATGGCTCAGGACGCCGAGGCCGCGGGTTTGGTTGACGAGGTCGGTCTCGAAGCCAATCAACCCGCGCATGGGAATGAGCGCTTCGAGGCTGACGTGGTCGCCCTGGTGGTGGATGCTGGTGATCTCGCCCCGGCGGTCGGCAAGGTTTTCCAGGACGGCGCCCATGGCCTCCCGGGGTATTTCCAGAAACAGTTTTTCGATGGGCTCCAGCAGGTTGCCCTGGCTGTCCTTGCGATAGATGACCTCGGGGCGCGAGACCAGGACTTCGTAGTTTTCCCGGCGCATTTGCTCGACCAGAATGGCGATTTGCATTTCGCCGCGCCCGCTTACGTTGAAAATGTTGGGCGCGGCGGTTGGCGCGATGCGCAAGGCGACATTGGTGCGGGCTTCCTTGACCAGCCGTTCCCAAATATGGCGGGCGGTGACTAACTGGCCATCCTGCCCGGCGAGCGGGCCGTCATTGACCGCAAATTGCATTTGGATGGTCGGCGGGTCAATGGGCACAAACGGCAGCGGCGGCCGCGTCTCCGAATCGGTGAGCGTTTCGCCAATAAACACGTCCTCAAATCCCGTCAGGCCGACCACGTCGCCGGCGTGGGCTTCGGGCACCTGGATCCGCTTCAGGCCCTCGAACTGAAAGATGGCCGTAATCCGGGCCGTGCTTTTGCGCCCGTCGCCGTGGAGGCAGACGCAGGGATCGCCTTCCCGCACCGTGCCGGAGTGGATTTTGCCGAAGGCAATTCGCCCGAGGTAATCCGAATAATCCAGGTTGGCCACCAACAGTTGAAAGCCGTCCCCGGCGTGAACGCGCGGCGGCGGGATGTGCTTGAGGATCGCGTCGAACAGCGGCTTCATGGTTTTGCCCGGGTGCTTGAGGTCGGTGGTGGCGTAGCCGTCGCGGGCGCTGGCGTAAATCACCGGAAAGTCCATTTGTTCGTCCGAGGCCTGGAGCGAAAGGAAGAGTTCCCACACCTTATCGAGCACGTGGTGCGGGTTGGCGTTTTCGCGGTCAATTTTGTTAATCACGACAATGGGCCGGGCCCCGGCTTCGAGCGCCTTGCGCAATACGAAGCGGGTTTGGGCTTGCGGGCCATCGGCGGCGTCCACCACCAGCAGCACGCCGTCAATCATGTTCATGATGCGCTCGACTTCGCCGCCGAAATCCGCGTGGCCGGGAGTGTCCACGATATTGACGTGGTAATTCCGGTATTTGAACGCCGCGTTTTTGGCCTTGATGGTGATGCCCTTTTCCCGCTCCAGGTCCATGGAATCCATGATGCGCTCTTCGGCGGCAATCGCCTGGTTGGCGCGGAAGGTGCCCGATTGTTTGAGCAGGCAATCCACCAAAGTGGTCTTGCCATGATCCACATGGGCTATAATCGCAATATTGCGTATATGCTGCATAATTTATTCTCGCCAAACCGGGCTATGATAACCGCGCTACCGACTCCTCCGAGCCGGGACCCCGCCGCAACGGGGCTGTCACGACAACCTCCGATTTGGAATCAACCCGCGCAATCTGCCCGTTTCGGCCGAAATGTCAAGCCTCGAAAGGGCCTGGCTCCGGACGCGCCGATTCGGCCGCCCGCCCCGCCCGGGGCTCGATCACGGTGACCTTTTCCAGGGTCAGCAGGCCGCCGGCCAGCATGGGCTCAAGCACCGGCAGGAACGACTGAATCTTTTCCGGGCGGTCCACAATCTCAATGACCAGCGGCAGGTCCGCCGAGAGGCGGAGGATTTTGGCGGTGTGCAAGCGGCTGGATTGGCCAAACCCCATCGGCCCGCGCAACACCGTGGCCCCGGCCAAATGCAGCTCCCGCGCCTTGAGCACGATCGCCTCATAGAGCGGCTGGTGTCCCCAGCGATCGCTTTCGCCAATGAAGATGCGCAACAAAACGGCTTCGCGGGGGAGGGGCATATCAGGAGAACGGGTTAACCGGGCCGTCCGGAGCTGCCGGCGGCGTCGCGGGTGGGAGCTGTTCGGTCATCGCGAAACCACGTTCAAGGCCGCCGCCAGTCCATGCCCGAGCCAGACGGCGGCCAGGCAGGTGAGGACGGAAAGAACGACATTGGCACTCGCGTAAAGCCATTCACCCGCTTGTGCCAGGTTGAGAGTTTGCAAACTGAACGAGGAGAAAGTGGTATAGCCGCCGCATAGCCCCAGCATGAAGAACTGCTGGCGAAACCAATCGGGCACCAGCCAGCGGCCATCCGCGCCGGTCAGCGCCGCGAAGACCCCAATGACCAGCGAACCGGAGGCGTTGACCAGAATTGTGCCCCAGGGAAAGGTGGCGCCAGTCTGTTGCGCCACAACCCCTGAAAGCCAGTAGCGGGCCACGCTGCCCAACGCGCCGCCCGTTGCGACCCAAAAGTAAGCGAACATATGAATCTTTTGCAGAGTTGGGGTTGCCCCCCGGCCCGTCAACTAGAAAGAAAACACGGCGTAGATGCTTCGACCGCAAACCGGGGTTGAAGGTGGCCACATCCTTTTTCCTGTCAGTGGCGCAGTCAATATCCCGGGCCCTCGCCCCGCAATTCATGCCGCCCCCAGCCACCCAGGGTATTTTCCGCCAACTACGCGCAAAGCCGTCCGAATGGAAGCCCGCGAGACAACGCGCCTCTCCCACGGCGGCGCGCTTCCGGACACGGGCTGCTCTGGCCGGAACGCAACCTTGCAACGGCCCCCACCCAAACGGGCGAACGCCCTGCCCGCGATGAGGGCAGCGCAAGCAGTCGCCTTGCGGCAACCTCCGCCCGGGTGGGGAAACGTCTCCGCCAACCTTGGCTCCATCCCGCCGAAAAACCACGGCATGCGACAACACCTGGCCGCCCGTCCCGGCTTTGCCGAACGTTCGCGTCCTCTCCCTCCCGCCTTGGAACGTCCTTTTACATCATCCGCGACTCGTCCATTCCTCCTTTCCGGCTCAGGCCCGCGCCCAAACCCGCCCCACCCGCCCCAGCCAGCCTAACGCTCCC
>JAAYVL010000178.1 GCA_012517205.1 Verrucomicrobiota bacterium | reverse complement strand
GGGCTTTGACGTCCTTGCAACCCGGCAGCGCCGCCGCCACGGCTTGCGCAAGGTCGGGCCGGTTCAGATGAAATCGTTTCGGCATGACTGTTCTTGCCATGCCTCTCAATACAATGCAACTACTAACAGGAAATGGTATAACCGGCAAGCTAAAGATGCTCCTCGCACCGGCCGCCGGGCCAACGCGGAGGGCGCAGGACGTCAAAATGGGAACGGTTCGCCGGCGCGATTCGGCTTCGGCTTAAGTACGGCTCAGTTCCTGCCAGAGATATGCACTCATGAGTTGCCCCTTGGCGAAACAGCCCAAATCGAACTTCTCATTGGGTGAGTGGGCGTTGTCGTCGGGAAGGGACAAGCCGAGCAAGAGCGCGTCAGCGCGTAGGATCCGCTTGAAGTCGTTAACGATAGGAATTGAGCCGCCCTCGCGAACGAGCACCGGTTCGCAGGCAAAGGCTCGCTTGAGGGCGCGTAAGGCGGCTTGCGCCTGGGGGCCGGTGGGAGATACCAGATAGGGTGCCGCGTAGGAACGCTCCTTAAGTTCCAAGCGCACTGACGGCGGGCAGAGCTTAGCCAAGTGGCGGCGGATGCACCGAATGACCTGGACTGGATCCTGATCTGGCACCAACCGGATGGTGACTTTGGCGCGCGCCCAGGCGGGCACGATGGTTTTGCTGCCTTCGCCCTGGTAGCCGCTGGTCAGGCCGTTGATCTCGAAGGTCGGCCGGGCGGAGCGCTGTTCGACCGGGGTAAACCCAGCTTCGCCAAAGAGTTTCGGCACGCCCAGCAACCGCTGGTAATTCCGTGTGTTGAAGGGCACCCGCGCGAACTGCTTGCGCTCGTAGGCGGACAAGGGCCGGACGCCGTCATAAAAGCCCGGGATGGCTACGCGGCCTTTGGCGTCGCGCAGTTTGCCCAGCAGTTGGCAGAGCGCCATCGCCGGATTATCCACCGTGCCGCCAAATATGCCTGAGTGCAAATCCTGCGCCGGACCACGCAGGATAATTTCGAACCCGGCGATGCCCCGCAGCGCATAGGTGAGTGCGGGGTGTTTCGGCGAAGGCATGCCCGTATCGGAGATAACAATTGCATTGCAGGCCAACTCCGCCCGGTGTTGTTGCAGAAAGGGGGTGAGGTTGCTACTGCCGACTTCTTCCTCGCCCTCGATGACGAAGGTGAGATCGCAAGGCAAGGGGGTGCCCGTCTTCAAATAGGCTTCCACAGCCTTGAGATGCGCCAGGTTCTGGCCTTTGTTATCGCTCGCGCCGCGGCCATAAATCGCGCCCCGAGCTGCGCGCGGTTCGAAGGGGGGTGACGTCCAAAGGTCCAACGGCTCAGGCGGTTGCACGTCATAATGTCCATATACCACGAAATGCGGACGACGTGCGCCGGGCTTCCCGGCTCGTGGAGTTTTGGCGACTACCACGGGATGGCCCGCTGTGGAGCAAAGGCGGGCTTGCAAGCCGATAGCCCGGCAATGCTTCACCACCCATTCCGCGCAGGCCCGCAAATCGGCCCGGTGCTGCGGTTGGGCGGACACGCTCGGGAAACGCACATACGCGCACAGTTCCTCGATGGCGCGCGCCTGATGCTGCTTAAGATAATTAATAACGGCTTGCATGGCGGGGGTTGTAGCAGGAAGAGTGGGGCAATGCAATCGTTGCCAACGGTAATACTCAAACCAGGCGAGGCCGACCGTATCGTGGCCGGCCATCCCTGGATCTATCAAAGCTCCGTGATCCGGCTTACACGGTCCGCTCCGGAGGGCGCCCTTGTCCAGGTCAAGGACCATCGGCAGCGTTTTCTGGGAACGGGCTTTTACCATCCTCAATCGAAAATCGCCGTCCGAATGCTGGCCTCCGATCGGATCGAAGTCAACCAGGCGTTCTTCGAGGAACGAATCCGCGCAGCACTGGCCGTGCGCCAGAAGCATTTACCGGGCGCCACTTCCTTTCGCGCCGTCAACGCCGAGAGCGACTTCCTGAGCGGCCTGGTGATAGACAAATATGAGGACGTGCTGGTTATCCAGATTTCCTCACTCGGAATGGAGCAGCGCAAGCCATTAATCGTAGCTGCCTTGACAGCAATCTTTTCCCCCCGCGCAATCGTGGAACGGGGGGACGCCATCGCGCGCAAGTTCGAAGGGTTGCCGGAGGCTCACGGGGTTCTGGCGGGATTGCTCGCGGGACCGGTGCCCATCAAACTCAATGGTCTGCAATTCGAGGCAGACGTGCTGGCGGGTCATAAAACGGGGCTGTATCTCGACCAGCAAGACAATTATCCCCGCGTGGCCAGGTGGGCGAAAGGCGCGCAAGTGCTTGATTGCTTCAGTTTCCTGGGCGGTTTCGGCCTGCATGCTGCGCGCGCCGGCGCGGCGCATGTGCACCTGCTCGAGCAAAGCGCCGAGGCCGTGGCTGCCGCGACGCGCCATGCGGCGGCCAATGGGTTGGCGGAACTGTGCTCCTTCGAAACAGTCAACGCCTTCGACTGGCTCAAGGCCCAAACGACCCGGTCTCCCCATGAACAGGTGATTCCCCGCTGGGATTTGATAGTGCTCGACCCGCCTTCTTTCACGCGCAACCGGGCTTCCGTACCGGACGCGCTTCGGGGGTATAAGGAGATCCATCTCCGCGCCCTCAAGCTCATAAAAACTGGCGGCACACTGGCTACCTTCTGCTGCTCGCACCACGTGAACAGTAGCTTGTTTCAGGATACCGTTCTCTCTGCCGCGTTTGACGCCCGCCGCATCCTCCGTCGCATCGCCGTCTATTCGCAATCCCCTGATCACCCCATCATTCCGATGATTCCCGAAACGGAGTATCTCAAAGGATTTGCGTTCGAGGTGGTGAGATAGCCAGTGCATCCCGGGGCGGACTCCACACACCCGCGAATCGGTTGTTCCAGAAGTAAAGAGGCCACCGATAGCACCTTGCCTCTCTATGCCTTTAGCAACTCCAACTGCCAGGACATCAATTCGGGGACGTGTCGTTCCCAGTCACGAGCCAGGCGCGCAAGCAAAGCGCGGCTGGCAATCAGCGTGGGATCAATGCCAAGGGCGGTGGCGCGGGTATCGCGGCGCTTTTGAATCTCGCTAAACCGCCGCTTTTCGCCTTCACTGACCCGATGGTTGACGCGGCGAGGATGGTGAGGATGCTGCTCGGGAGGCAGGCGCAGTCCTTGCTCCAGAGCCTGCTTCAGGCTGGCCCGGCGGCGTTCGGAAAGGCGCGCTGGCAGAAGCGGTTCGACCGACGGTGTCGCTACGGTAACTGTGGCAGCGAGTTGAACCATCGCTTCATGGCTCATCACGAAAAACGGAGGCCGGTTGGCAGCCCGGGCTTCCCGTTCGCGCCAGTGCCACAACTCCCGCAAGACCGCCAGGGCTGGGCGATTCAGCGCATGGCTGCCTTTGACGCGCCAGAGCGAATCCGGATCAGGCGGAAGCTCTGCCGCCGTGTCCTGGATCAGCCGCACGCAGGACTCCTGGTGCCAGGCCAGTCGCCCCCGAATTCCCAACTCTGTGCGGAGGCTATCGGCCAGCGGCTTGAGATAATGAGTGTCGTTCCGGGCATAGCGCTCCATTCGCTCCGTTAGCGGTCGAACGGCCCAATTGGCTTTTTGCGCCCCTTTCTCCAGCGTAACCCCCAGATACTGCTTCACCAGATGGCAAAGGCCAAACTGCCGCTGCCCCAGCAGCCGGGCGGCCAGCATGGTATCAAAGATAGCGCGCGGCACAAACTTGTGGTGCCTGCGCAGCAGGCGTAGATCGTAATCGGCTCCGTGCAGGATCAACTCGTGCCCGGCCAGGACTTCCAGCAGCGGCTTCAGGTTGAGGCGTGCCAGCGGGTCAATAAGCCGGTCGCCGGAGGCGGTGCTGATCTGGATCAGGCAAACTTTTTCCGGGTAGGCGTGCAGGCTATCTGCCTCCGTGTCCACGGCCACCCAGGTCGCCGCCCGCAATTCCGGCAGATACGCCGCCAACTTCCGTTCGCTATCTATCACGCCAGCAATATATTAAGACCGCGCAAAAGGGCGATAGTTAAACTCGCGCACCGGAAGTGAACCGCCCCCCCTCTATGGCCGGATTACGCCTGCATCCAGCAATTGAGGATGGAAGTGAGGAGGGGAACCGGAAACTCCAGCGCATTGGAAACGAAGGCAAGCCAACATTTTTCGGCAAGACTACAATTGGCTATCTCAAGCGACCCGTTGCCGAAATGTGCCAGAATATGCCCAGGTATTTGCCCTCCGGACTCGATTTCAGCACAGGCAATGCCTGTCCGCCTCTATCTGACCCTATCCGGCACTGTAAAAATCACAATCCAGCGATACTCGAATACGCCTCCAAAGTGTCGCGGGACGCTTGCCCGTCTCCAGGGCCGAAACGCAACAATTCGTTGGAATATCTACCGCTCGCACAGCGACTGCTGCCGAGAGAAGAAAGTTCCGGTCATCCGCACCGGCAAAACAAGTCAAAGCCCCGCGCCGGAGGGATCTGCTCCACGCCCCAGCGCGGGACCAACCTCGCGCTAATGCCGCCACGACTATTTTACGCCGCCTTTTTCAGGATGTCAGCAAGATCAGTCTTGGCATCCTTGATCGGCATCAGGTTGAATTTCTCCACCAGCACCTTCAAGACCTCCGGCGTAATAAACGCGGGCAAGGTCGGCCCCAGGCGGATATTGCGAATGCCCAGGTAGAGCAGCGTCAGGAGGATGGCTACCGCTTTTTGTTCATACCACGAAAGCACCAGGGAAAGCGGCAGATCGTTAACCCCGCAGTTGAACGCCTTGGACAAGGCCACAGCGATCTGTATGGCGCTGTAGGCATCATTGCACTGGCCGATGTCCAGCAAGCGCGGGATGCCGCCGATGGTCCCGAAATCGAGCTTGTTGAAGCGATACTTGCCGCAGGCCAATGTGAGAATGACGCAATCCTTGGGCAGCGATTCGGTGAACTCCGTGTAGTAATCACGCCCCGACCGCGCGCCGTCGCATCCACCCACCAAAAAGAAATGTTTGATGGCGCCCGACTTCACCCCCTCAATCACCTTGTCCGCAACGCTCATTACTGCGTTGTGGCCAAACCCAACCAGGATCGTTTTGTCCGGACCATCTTCCGGGAAGCCCGGAGCGGCCAGCGCGGCTTCAATCACCGGGCCGAAATTGCCGTTGGTAACGTGCGGGATGCCCGGCCAGCCGACGTGGCCCGTCGTGAAGATACGCTCTTTATATCCGGCCTGCGGCTCTTGCAGGCAGTTCGTCGTCATCAGGATCGCGCCGGGAAACGCACGGAACTCATCACGTTGATCCTGCCAGGCTCCGCCGAAATTGCCCGCCAGGTGCTTATACTTCTTGAGCTTCGGATAACCGTGCGCCGGCAACATTTCGCCGTGCGTATAAACATTGATCCCCTTCCCCTCCGTTTGCTGGAGCAAAAGTTCCAGATCTTTCAAGTCATGCCCGGAGACAAGGATAGCCTTGCCCTTGAGCGGTTCAACCCGCACAGGCGTGGGCACCGGATGACCGTAGGTGCTGGTGTGAGCCGTGTCCAGAATCTCCATCACCTTGAGGTTGACCTCGCCGCACTTGAGGCACAGTGCCAGCAACTGGTCGGCCGTGGGGGGCTCCTCCGCCAACCGACACAGCGCCTCCGCGAAGAACGCATACACGATTTCCGATTCCTGCCCGAGAATCTGCGCATGATCCGCATACGCGGCGGCTCCCTTCAGACCATAAACCAGCAACTCCTGCAAGCCGGTGAGGTCCGGTCCGTATTCATTCGTGCGGGACAGGATTGAGACAGTTCGCCCCTGCTCCACCAGACCGACCAGCGTCGGCGCCGGCGCCCAGGTGGCGGGACCGTCAAGCGTCTCGGGAGTCCGGCCAGCCTTGCGGGCCGCCGCTTCGTAAAGAGCTTTCGCGGTATCCCGAACCTGCGCGGCTTCGCGCACCGCCGCTGCAATGGCGTCTGCGTCAAAATTTACATTGGTGACGGTGATGAACAGGGCCTTGACTATGAACCGGTCCACGGAAGCATCCCGAGCCCCCAGCGCGCGCGCGCGATGGGCATATTGGGCGATGCCTTTGCTGGCATGGATTAGGAGGTCCTGGAGGCAGGCGCTGCTTTCATCCTTGCCACACACGGAAAACGTGCTGCAACCCTTGCCCCTTGAGGTCTGTTCACACTGATAGCAAAACATGGTCTTTCTTTCTGGTTTATGTCTAATTCACTTAAGTTTTGCCGTTGGCCATATTTTCCACCGGCAATTTTCCAACACGATAAACTTTAGTTTAATACCCGTTACCGGGGCTTTGATTTAAGTCATGCTTTTAGGAAAAGGCAATGAAAATAAAGCGTGTAAATCAATGAACGCCTCTCTTCAAACCACCGGGCGCTGGCGGGTTCTGATCGGCGTTCGCAGGCAGCGGTTCCTGAGGAGAATGCTGCGTTCTCTTGCAAAAGCCCCGCGCCCGATATACCGAAACCGGGGCCAGCACCAGCAATGTGAGGGCGCACCGCTACAGGCGACCGAAAGCTGAGCCACCTGCAAACTGGACAGCAAACCGTGAAACCAGTTTTAGGAATTATCCGGAGTATCTCAAACTTTCGATAATTCTTTGCAGCGCGAAGCTAAGCTCAAGCCCTGGAAACTCAGTGCTTCGTTGGGACACCGTATCGCTGGCTCTTTCGCTTTCCGCTCTGCTCCCGGCCAGATGTCATTTGACGAGTCCGCCCGACCGCAAAGTGATCACGCCCAAATGCGTCTCTGATTGATTTTTACGCGGAACTCTTGATGCTGCCACCCCCATCAGTTATAAATCCTGGCAGACCATGAAACTGATTCGCATTCCTCGGCTGCCGGCTCTATTCACCGGGTTTTTATTACTGTCATTCGCGCTGCCTGCGGTTGAATCACCCTACCTGTACGGCATTTTCGACGGTGGCGACCCAACCCCGGCGGATGCCTCGGAATATCTCGGGCGCATCCGCAATGGCGCCGGGCCCGGGTGGGTCACGGTTACGGTGTCGGTCGGCGCGAACACCAACGATACCTGGGGAGTGGACTACCGGTTCCTGAGCAACCAGGGACATACGGTAATCTGCCGCATCAACCACGGCTATTTTCCCAACGGCACCATTCCACCCACCAACAGCTATGATGCGTTTGCCGTCCGCTGCGCCAGCTTTGTGGCCAATTCCCACGGTTGCTCCATTTGGACGATCGGCAATGAGTTAAACATCTCAGGCGAATGGCCCTACGAGCCGGAATTGGGAAAATGCGCTTATGTCTCCCCCGCCAATTACGCGCGCTGCTTTCGCAAAGTGTATAACGCCATCAAGGCCGTGCGTCCCAATGACAAGGTGCTGCCGGCGGCGCCCGCTTGCTTCGCGGGTCCTTTCGCCGCCGGGTATAACTCTCATCTCGGCACCAATTATTTCTACGACGCCAACCCGCTAAACTGGGTGCAGCACCTCAACCAGCTCCTGACCGCCATCACCAATACCGGCCCCAACCCCTGCCCGCCGGATGGCATCGCGCTGCACGTATCCTCGCGGGGCTACACGTGCGAAGACATTCACAGCACGGCGCGGTTTTCCGGGGGCGGGGCTGGGCTCTACAAAAGTTTCTACGTCTATAAGGATTGGGTGAACCTCGGCATTCCGCGCGACCTTTACCACCTGCCACTTTATGCCACCGAATGCAATGGCTACTTCTACTGGAAGGGCGGGCATCCTGAAAACCCATTTTCGCATTATGAACCCGGCTGGATGCAGGAGGTTTATGCCGAAATCAGCCGCTATAATCAGACCGCCATCGCTACCGGCAAGCCGATATACCGCTGTTTAAACATGTACCAATGGCCCGACGGCTATGACGGATGGAACATCAACGGCAGTTCCGATTACTTCAAAGAGGATATTCTGAATGACCTCGACGAAGCGGCCGCCCAGCGCCATGCCTGGCCCGGCAGCATCGCCGAAGCGCTCCTGCCGGTCGGCATCAACTTCATTCATCCCGGCTCCAGCGACGATAGCGTGCCGGTCTGCGGTTACGGTTATGCCGGGGTTGTCCCCCAAAGAGGCTGGATTAACCTCACCGCCGGCGGCAATGGCGCCAATGTCCCCCTCGAAGCCGGCATGACGATCACCTGGGGAGCCCCCGGCGGCACGCATGAGTTCTCGCACATGGGAAATTCGCCCGCCGATTTTGCACTGATGCAAGGCTATCTGGACACCAGTGACTCCTCCACCACGACCGTCACCGTTAATGGCGTGAAATTTCCGCTCTACGACATCATCGTTTATGGCGACGGCGACAATGGCAGCGCGACGCGCGTCGGCAAATACACCCTTACCGCGACCCGTGGCAGCGGCACCAAGTACATCCTCGATGCAAGCGACACTGATTTTGCCGGCAGCTTTCTGGAAGCAGACTCCCCCACCGGAGGAGCCGCGGCAGCGGCCGGCAATTATTGCCGTTTCCGCGATGTCCGCGGCACGACTTTTACGGTCACGGCCACAGGGGAATACGCCTCGGACGGCCATCCGCGCGGGCCGCTTAACGCGATCCAGATCGTTCCCATCAATGTCGTGCCGGCCCTGAGCGACTTTAGTTACAGCCAGTTTCAGTTTTGGCTCAACGGCAGCACCGGCGCTGCGTACACCATTGAATCCTCGTCCGATCTAACTCGCTGGACTCCCATCGGCACCTATATCGCACCGACGCAAGTGGCAGTCCCCGGGGGGCCTCAACACTGTTTCTACCGCGCGGTCCAAACACAGCCCTACGACGACGTGCCCGTGTTGAGCGCCCCATCCCGCCGGGGCCAGGTTCAATTCTCCCTCAGCGGCGCAACCAACATGAACTACATCATCCAAGCCTCGACCAACCTGGTAAACTGGACCGCCGTCTCGACCAACCGCGCCCCGGCCCGGGTGACCCTTTCCACCGGCGATCGCCGGTATCAATTCTATCGCGCCTTGTTTCAATAGGCGATTCAGTGGTTGACGAAGACCGCGCCGGTGCGGTATGCTGACGGCACAGCTAGCGAAGTGGCCCCAGAGTGCCTGAGCCTGAACCTGGTATGTGAAAACAAACATGACGGCGGCAGACAAAACTTCGAAGCCGTTCCAGCGGCAGCGGCGGAGAGGGTTTACCCTGATTGAGTTGCTGGTCGTCATTGCCATCATCGCGATTCTGGCGGCCCTGCTGCTGCCAGCGCTCGGTCACGCCAAAATGCGCGCCCAAGGCATCTGGTGCATGAATAACTCGCGCCAGATCATGATCGCCTGGCAACTCTACGCCGGGGATCACGCGGAGTGGCTTCCGCCGAATGAGGACAACACCGACAATGGCAATTGGTCCGGAGGCCGGATGGATTTCGATGGTGCCAACATCGCCAATTATACCGTGGCCTTCCTGATTGACCCCAAATACGGCAAGCTGGGCCCCTACACCAAATCGCCAGGCATTTACAAATGTCCGGCCGATCGCAGCACCGTCAGCATGGGCGGGCATACGTTTAATCGCGTTCGCAGTGTGGCCATGAGCCAGGCGGTAGGGACGATGCGCTTGCCCCCCTTGCGCTCGGTCATCGCTCCCTGGCTGGGGGGAGACAACAGCCAGCCCCAACTCTCGGAGCCCTGGTGCAAGTATGGCAAACTGACTGACATTATTCGTCCGTCGCCGGACATGCTGTGGGTGGTCATGGATGAGCACCCCGACAGCATCAACGACGCCGGGTTGGCCGTCGAATGCGCCTGGACCAACGCCAACGCCAAAATCATTGATTACCCCGCCAGCTTCCATGGCAACGCGTGCGGCATCGCCTTTGCGGATGGCCATTCGGAGATTCATAAATGGAAAGACCCGCGCACAATGCCGCCCGTCCGGTATAACAATGACCTGCCGCTTAACGTCCCGTCGCCAAACAATCCCGACGTCGCCTGGCTGCAAATGCGCACCTCCGCCCTGAAGTAGATTCCGCCTTTTTTGGTTTTGGCCGGGACACCTTATCCGCTACGCTGCTTTACTATGAAACTGAATCGCCGTGAATTCCTGGGAATATCCGTGGCCACCGGAGCCGCCGGCGTCCTGGCGCCGACCGCCCAAGCCTTCACCCTGCCCGATCCGCCGCAGAAAGCGCGGTTGCGCCTCTCCTGCCAGGAAGGGGTCTCGGCGGGAGGCTCCCTCACGGAAAAGCTCGATTTTCTGGAAGCCAACGGCTTCGAGGGACTGGAAGTGGGCGGGCGCGACCTGGGCAAGCGAGTGGAGGAACTGCAAAAAGCGCTGCAAGGGCGAAAAATCAAGCTCAGCGCCGTTTGCGCCGGGTTCGATGGCGTCTTGATCTCGGAGCAGGAGGAAGTTCGCCAGAAGGCCCTTAGCTCGATGAAGGAAATCCTTACCGCCGCCGGAGCGCTTGGTTCGGTGGGCATGATCATGGTGCCCGCTTTTCATAACCAGACCAAGCTGGGACACCAGGAAGCCCGCGAACTCCTGGTCAAACTCCTGGCCGAATTGGGCGAGCACGCGCACAAGGCCGGCACCCGCGTGCTGCTCGAACCCCTCAATCGCAGGGAATGCCACTTCCTGCGGCAAGTCGCCGATGGCGCGGCGATCTGCCGCGACGTAAACCATCCCGGCGTGGCGCTCATGGGCGATTTCTGGCACATGACCTGGGAGGAAACCAGCGACCTGGCGGCCTTTATCGCCGCGGGCAAATACCTTCAGCATGTCCACATCGCCAGCCGCAAAACCCGCAAGGTGCCCTTCGAAGACGAAGGCGACAATTACATTGATGGTTTCAAGGGGCTGAAAATCATCGGCTATCAAGGCTTCGTCAGCTTTGAATGCGGCTGCAAAGGCGACCGCGCGAAAGCCCTCGCCGCCGCAGCCAAACTCCTCCGCGAACAGTGGGAACAGGCCCGCGGCTGAGTTCGGAGCCTCGAATCCGCCGCCGACACCCGGCCCAAACCGGCCCCCAGCGTCACACCCGCCGCCGCTTTTCGGGATAAACGCGGTTGCGCCCGGAGCCAAGCGCGGGAGTTGCCAACCTCCCGGCCGCCGAATGCAATCCGGCACCGCGATCTCCGGCCATCACCGGCGGTTCCTCCGCCACCATCGAACTTTCAGCGGAACCGCCTATTTGGCCAGCATCAGTTCGTGGGCCTCGTCGGGCTTGGGAGACTCACCCGGCGCCACGGCGGACGGCGGAGAGACCGCCGGCGTTTCCATCCAGGCCGCCTGCGGCCCGGCCGCCTCTTCGCGGGTCTTGTGGAATTTGACGCTGACGATTTTGCTCACCCCGTGCTCCTCCATGGTGATGCCATAGAGCACGTCGGCCATCCCGATTGTGCGCTTATTGTGGGTGATGACGATGAACTGGGAATGCGCCAGAAAACGCTGCAGCACCCGGATAAAGCGGTTGATGTTGGCCTCATCCAGCGGCGCGTCCAACTCATCCAGCACGCAGAAGGGGCTGGGCTTGACCTGGTAAATCGAAAACAACAGCGCCACCGCCGTCATCGTCTGCTCGCCGCCCGATAAGAGTGAAATGGTCTGCAACTGCTTGCCCGGCGGGCGCGCGACAATCTCAATGCCGCTTTCCAGCAGATCGCCTTCGTCCATCAGCAGCAAGTCGGCCTTGCCCCCGTCGAAGACCTCGACGAACAGGGTGCGGAAACTCTCGCGAATCTTTTCGAAGGTTTCGCGGAACATTTCGCGCGTTTGCGCGTTGATGCGATTGATCAGCGCCATCAATTCCGCCTTGGCCTGCACCAGGTCCTCGTGCTGCCCGCTCAGGAACTGGTAGCGCTCCTCGGTTTCCTCGTACTCTTCGATGGCCACCAAATTCACCGGCCCCATCTCGTCCAGGCGCGCCTGCAGCGCCTCCACCTGCTGCGCCACCGCCGCCCAATCGGTCGCCGCCCCGGCCGCGGCCATCTCCTCCGGCGTCAGCACATGCACCCGGGCCGGCCCTTCGTCGGCATAGGTAATCGTAATGCACTCGCTGCGCACCGTATCGAGATTGACGTGATACTTCTGCTGAATCTGCTCGCGCACGTTCTGGGCCGCCATGTTCTTCTGCGCCAGTTCAACTTCCAGCGCCCCGCGCTGCTCCTGCAAGCCGATCAAGTGCCGGCGCTGCTCGCGCAAGCCCTCTTCCCGCGCCGCCAGTTCCTCCTCCTGAGCCTGCTTCCGCGCCGTTCCCTCCGCCAACTGCGCGTTCACTTGCTCGCGGTCGCCCCGCAACCCGTCCATCAAACCGCGGGATTCCTGGATTTCCGATTCCGCCTGCTCCCGGCGGCCCACAAAGGAGGAAAGTTCGGCGCGCCGCTGCTCGATGACCTGCGTCAATTCACCGATGCGCTGCTCCAGTGAACGCTGCTGCTGCTGGAAGGAAGCATAAACCTGCTCGCCCGCCGCCAGGGCCACCCGGCTTTCTGTCAGGTCGGCATTCGCCTGGTCGCGCTTCTGCCGCAGTGCCTCGAGGTGCGCCGCCAACTCCTGCACCCGCGCCTGGCAGCTTTGCGCGAGCCCCTCCCCGGCGCCGGCCTGGGCGGTTAGCTCCGCCCGCTTCCGGCCGCCCTCGTCCTCCTGGGCCGCCAGGCTCTGGATCTCATAAACAACCGTATCAATCTTCTGCTGCAGCACCCGTTGCGAATTGCCGAGGGCATTGAACTCGCCTTCGTGCGTGGCAATGGCCACCTCCCGGGCGCGCAGTTCCGTTTGCGCCTGCTGCAGGCCCTCCTCGAGTTCATCCTGCTCGCTCTTCAACGCGCCTTTGTTCCGGCTGATTTCGGCCACCTGCTCCTGCAAGGCCGCCAGGCCGCTCTGCAGCTCGGCGATTTGGTTCTTCCGCCCCAGAAGCGAGCCCGGCGCCTTGCCGTCGCTGAATCCGTTGTTGTAGCCGCCGGTGTAAACGCCGTGGGAACTCAGCAACTCGCCGCCCAGGGTGACATATTGAAACTGGCCATTGGTTTCGCGCCAGGCGGCGGTGGCCGCATCCAAATCCGGCACCAGCCGCGTCGAGCCCAGCAACCGCTCGACCAGTGGGCGGATTGAAGGCTCGCTCTCGACCACCGCCAGCGCCGGCAGCGGCCGGCCGTTCAGCGCGGCCGGCGCAATGCCCGCCACCCCGCCCCCGCCGTTCCCCTCCGGGCCCATGAAAGCCAGCGGCACAACGCTCGCCCGGCCGGCCTTGTTCGTGTTGAGCTCCGCCAGGATCTGCCGGGCCGACTCCGGCTGCTCCGTGAGCACCAGTTGCAAATGATGCCCCAGGGCCGCCTCGATGGCGGCGACATACTGGTCGGGCACGCGGATGCGGTCCACCAGCGAACCCAGCACATGCCGGGACTGCCGCAAAGCGGCCAGCGATCCGGCGCTGAAACCCTCGTGGTCGGCCTGAAGCTGCTCCAGCACATGCAGGCGCGAGCGTTTCGCCGCCTGCTGCTCCAACACCTGGTCTTGCTCGCGCGCGGCGCGCTCCAGTTCTTCCCGCACCTGGCGCAGCCGCTCCTGCCGCTGCTCGACCGTCCCGCGCTGCGTCTGCGCGCTCAACTTCTCCGCCGTCACGCTGGCCTCGAACTCGCGCAGCCGGACCTCCAGCCGCCCCCGCTCCTCTTCCAACTGAATCTTCTCGGCCGACAGCTTCTCCAGCCGCGCCAGGTTGCCCTGCTTCTGCAAATCCAGCGCGGTGATCTCATTGCGCACCCGCGTCAGTTCCTGCGCCGCGGCAAAGGCCCCGGCCTGCGCCTGCTGCAGCGCCTCCTGCTGGCGGCGCAATTCGTCGTCCACCTGGCGCAGCGTTTCCTGCCGGGCGGCAAACGCCTGCCGATGCCCGGCCAAAGCCGTTTCGCCTGCGGCCATCTGGCGGGCCGCCTCCGCCAGGTCCGCCTCCGCGCCGCGGCGCCGCTCCTCGGCCTGTGTAAGGTCCGTCACGGCTTTGCTGTCCTGCGCGGCAAGCTCCCGCAAACGCTCTTCGTTGAACTGAATCCGGCTCTCGTGCCGGTCCATCTCCCCCTTCAACTCCAGCCCGCGCTGCTGCTGGCCGCTGATCTCATGCTCCAGCTCGGATAACCGCTCGCGCAAATGCGTGATTTCGTCCTCGCAGCCCAACACGCCGGCCGAACGGGCCTCGAACTCGCGGCGAAGCGCATCCACCCCCGCCTGGCACTCGGCGATCTCGGCCTGGAACTGGTCAAACCGGTGGCGCGCCAGCTGGGTGTCCAAATGCTGAAGCTCCGCGGAAAGCTGCTTGTAGCGCCGGGCCTTGCCGGCCTGGCGTTGGAGCGAGATAATTTGGCGCTTCACCTCGCGGACCAGGTCGGCGATGCGCAACAGGTTCTGCTCGGTGTATTCCAGCTTGCGCAGCGCCTCTTTCTTTTGGGCCTTAAACCGGGTAATGCCCGCCGCCTCCTCGAAGATCATCCGCCGATCCTCCGGTTTGCTGGAGAGGATTTGCGTGATGTTGCCCTGCGCCATGATGCTATAGCTGGTGCGCCCCACGCCGGTGCCCATGAACAGTTGCTGGATATCCCGCAGCCGGCAAGGCGTCCGATTAATAAAATACTCGCTGCCACCGTCACGGAAGACCCGCCGGGTAAGGGTCACCTCGTCATACACCAGTTTCACGCCCGCCGCCGCAAGCCCTTCCGGGTCCACCCCTCCAACCGTCAGCGACACCTCCGCCATGCCCAGCGGCTTGCGGCTGTCCGTCCCGTTAAAAATCACATCCGCCATCTCGCCGCCCCGCAAGGCCTTGGCGGATTGCTCGCCCAGTACCCAACGGATAGCGTCTGACACATTGGACTTACCACACCCATTGGGGCCTACGATGGCCGTGACCCCCGGCTGGAAATTAAGAACAGTCTTCTCCGCAAAAGACTTAAATCCCAGGACTGTCAAGTTCTTCAGATACATGATCTTGCCAAAGCCAACCACACTCGCTCTGCCTAGTAAAGGCTAAAAACCACAATATACAGGATACCATCGCTGTCGGAGCACAACTAATTGGTGAGGAACCGAGATTGGTTTTGTGCTGCTAACCGCTATCTAAAGCCTATGCAATGGTCTTCGATGCTTATTTTGCCCCATCCCAGCAAAACTGGCAACTATTATTTGCGGGAAAGCCGCTTTCCTTCCGCCCGGAATCCCCGTAGTCTGCCCGCGATTCAATATGAAATCCGCCGCCCCTGTGCCGCTTCACAGCCCTGGCCCCGCCCGCCTGATGTCCCTCGATGTCTTTCGCGGAGCAACGATTGCCGCCATGATCCTGGTCAACAATCCGGGCAACTGGAGCGCCATCTATAAACCCCTCGACCACGCCGCGTGGCACGGCTGGACTTTTACGGACCTGATCTTCCCGTTCTTCCTTTGGATCGTCGGCGTCGCCATCCCGCTTTCCATCGCGCGCCGGATCGAGCAAGGCCAAAGCCGCCGCCAGCTCCTGCTCCACGCGCTGCGCCGCGCGGTGATTATTTTCGCCCTGGGCTTCTTCCTGAACGCCTTCAGCTACCTGATTGACGGCTCGCTTTTCCGCGACGGCCTGGCCGCCTGGCTGCATAACTTTGCCACCACCGTCCGCATCCCGGGCGTGCTGCAGCGCATCGGCATCTGCTACTTCATCGCGATATTGATTTACCTGGGCACCAACCTCCGCGGCCAATTGCTCTGGACGGCGGGTTTGCTGGCCGGCTACTGGCTGATGATGTTCGTCGGGCCATGGCTGGGATGGGGCGCCGGGGGCCTGGCCGAACACGGCAATTTCTGCGAATACATTGATAACCTGGTGTTGAACGGCAAGACCATCGGCACCCACGTCTGGAGCGGCGGCAAGACCTGGGACCCGGAAGGCCTCTTCAGCACGGTGCCCGCGATTGCCTCCACCCTGTTCGGCGTCCTGACCGGCCAACTGCTCCGCTCCCGGCTGACGCCGGAAGCCAAAACGGCGTGGCTCTTCGTGGGGGGCAACCTGCTGCTGTTTGCCGGGGCGATCATGGATGTGTGGCTGCCGATCAACAAGAAACTCTGGACCAGTTCCTACGCCGTGTTCATGGCCGGCATGGCGATGAACTGCTTTGCGGTCGCCTACTGGCTGGTGGACGTGCACGGCTGGCGCAAGTGGGCCCGGCCGTTCGCCATCTACGGCATGAACGCCATCACGGTGTTCATGCTGGCGGGCCTGCTGGGGCGCATCTCCCTCACCATCAAGCTGACCGGCGCCGGCGGCGAAAAGGTGGCCCTCAAAACCTTCCTTTACCAGCACCTCTGCGCGCCGTTTGCCAGCCCCGAGACCGCGCCTTTCTTCGGCTTCCTGGCCAGCCCCCAAAACGCCTCGCTCATGTGGGCGTGCTTTTACGTGGTGGGGCTTTACCTGGTCGCCTACGAGATGTATCGGCGCAAGTGGTTCCTCAAGTTCTGATCAGAACCGCGCCACCCGCCAGCCCTCGCGGTAGCGCCGCTGAAGATAACGGTTGGCTTCCCGGTGGTTGGTGATTTTCAACCGGGAACTGTTCCACTCCAGCTTCTGCCCCGGCACCCGGATGGCCACCGTCCCCAGCAGAATGGCCTCGGTCATCGGCCCGCTCTGCGCAAAGTGCGATTCGGTCTTCTCGCCGCCCAGGCACGCGTCCACGAAGTGATGGTAATGATCGCGCTCCGCCAGCCGGGGCCGCTCGATCCCGCTGAACTTGTCCTCCGGCAGCAACTGCGGCACCGCGCCGTGGCCGATCAACATCGCGCCTTCCGTTCCGGCCAGGAACGAGGACTCCGGCGGATACTCCTTCAAATCTTCCGAATACTGCTTGCGGATGGATTCCGGCGGATAGTAATCGCCGTCAAACCACTCCAGCACCAGCTCCCGGCCTGCGATCTTTTCATTGCCCGGAAACGTCCAGATGATGTGGTCGCCCTGCGGCCAGGTGTCCGCCCGGCGCTCCGGGGAAAGTTTCCACGACTCCTGCACTTCCGCCCAGACGGTCTTGGGCGCCTTCAGCCCCAGCCCTTTCCACACCGGGTCGAAGATATGGCAGCCAATATCCCCCGACCAACCGGTGCCGAAGTCCTGCCACGCGCGCCACTTGGCCGGATGGTAAATCTCCGGCGCGTAAGGCCGGCGGGGGGCGCTGCCCAGCCAAAGCTCCCACTTCAAGGAGGCGGGCGGTTCCTGGCCCGTCGCCGGGCGCGGCCCCGGAAGCCGATACGCTTCGACCGCGCCGGGCCGGTTCGAGCAGAGATAGGCATGCGTCACCTTGCCGATCCGCCCTTCTCGGAGCCACTGCACCGCGATGCGCTCCCGCGCCGTCGAGGCACCCTGCGTGCCCAACTGGGTGATCACGCCCCGCTTGACCGCCGCCTCGGTCAGCGCGCGCACCTCCGCCACATCGTGGCATAGAGGCTTCTGACAATAGACATGCCGGCCCTGCTCAATCGCGTTATAGGCAATCGAGAAATGCATGTGGTCCGGCACGGCAACATTCACCGAATCCAACCGGCCCCCCTCCTTGTCGAGCAATTCCCGCCAGTCGGTGTAAAGCCGCGCGCCCGGAACGGCCTGGGCCGCTTTATCGAGCGCGTGCGTGTCCACGTCGCATAAAGCCACGATCTCCACCCGCTGATGAGCCTGGAACCGTTGCAAATCAACGGCTCCCATGCCGCCCACACCCACGCAGGCGTGAGCCAGCTTGCTGTTGGGGGAAATGGCCCGGGGCGCCGCCAGCAGGCTGGTGCGGGCCAGAAAGAACGGCGCGGCAACACCCGCTGCGGACGCCGTCCGCAGGAATTGACGGCGCGACCAGTGCCGCGCCACGCCGTTTCGCAAGGGGAGTGCCTGAGAGGAAGCCATTGTCCGGTCGTTCATGCAGGCAAACTGTGAGAAAGCCGACCCAAAGGCAAGCCCTTCAATGAGTCTTTCTCGCCCCCCACCCCAAATCCGTAATCCTGCCCTCCTCAATAGTCCGCAGCCCTGCCCACTTCCCAGCCTCCCGACGCTATCTCGAACTGTCCAATTATTGGACACTCCCGCTGAAAGGCTTCTCAGCGATCATTCGCCATCTCCCGCCGCTTCTATTCTCACTTTTGAGAAACTTAGCCACTGCCAAGCCCATTTCCCCCTCCTAAAACGCCGTGTACAAGGGGTGTACAAGGGATGCTCACCGGGAGTCCATAGGATTTTAGCTGGTACACCCGATGAGCATCCCTTGTACACCCCTTGTACACAGCGCTTTGGGAGGGAGGAATGACGGATATTGGCGGGAATTGGGATATGGGCGGGAGGACGACTGGCTGGCAGGATTGCGGGCAGTTCCGGTGGGTGGGTGGGCTTTTTTCAGATTTTTACGGATGGAGGGACGGAGGCAGGCCGGAAATGAGGATGGGTGCTTTTGCCGAGGTTGAGGTGTGCCAAATTGGCACAGTTCGGCAGGTGGTGGCGGCACTGCCAAAAGAGAAGTGGCGCTTGCAAGGCGCGTGACTTTCGCTCAGGTTGGGGCGATGAAACGATGGCGCATCCTGGCGGTTGGGTTGGTGGCGACGCTGCTGGGGGTTGGTGTCGTCGGGTGCCGGAAGGCCGCGCCGGAGGCGGCCGGAACCGAACTGGAGCCGGATTTGCCCGCCGCAGCGCAACCCAAATTGCAGACGCTGAACCTTTGGCTGGGAGCGGAGGAAATGGTGGCTGAACTGGCGTTGACGGCCCGGCAGGTGCAAACCGGCATGATGTTTCGCACGAACCTGGCGGAGAACGCCGGCATGTTGTTCGTCTTCTCCGTTCCCCATCGCGCCTCCTTTTGGATGAAAAACTGTCCGCTGCCGCTCTCGGCGGCTTACCTTGACCCGGAAGGCGTCATCCTGGAAATCCATGATCTGCAGCCGCACAATACGAATCCGGTTGCGGCCTCCTCAGAGCGGGTTCAATTCGTGATCGAAGCCAACCAGGGATGGTTCCAGCGGCACCAGGTCAAGGAGGGAATGGTCGTTCGCACGGAACACGGCACTTTGCTGGAGACATTCTTTGGCAATGCCGCAAAGCCGGGCGGACGGCGATAATCGTGGAGAGCTCCGCAGCCGCAGGCCGGTGCGGGGAATACGAGCCAAGGGCTTCCGGCCAGAGGCACCGGGCCGGTTGTGAAGTTCTGGCTGCCCTGTCCGGTCGGCGGGGCGGGCAAATGCCGCGGGCGGGAGCACTGCCGGTTCCCGGGGAAGCGGGCTCACCCGGGCCGATCCAGTTCGCCTTGCGCGGTCTCGACGCGAACCCGGGAGAGCGCGTCCTGGACCAGTTCGAGGATGCCCGTCAGCGAATCAACATCCCGCTGCTTCACCAGGCTGTGCAGCCAGTCGGCGAACGTGGCTTCCGGATGGGCCAGCGGGTCCGGCAGGAGCCGCCAGTAGCGTTCCGCCCAGTCATAGTAAAGGCGGCGCAGATCGTAGGCGTAGGGCTTGGACAGTTGCTCCAGCAGGGTCATGAGCATGCCCCGGTCGCAGCCGGCCGTGATCAGTGAGCCCAGGAAACGCAGTTCGGCTTCCTGCGCTTCGTCCAGGCGCGGCGTATCGGCGGGGGAAAAACTGAGCCAGCCATCCTCGTAGAGCTTCAGGGCCGTCCACCAGTTCAGCCCCACTTGATCAGAGACGGCGCGCGGATTGGCGGGAAACAGCAATTGCTGTGCGGCGGTGGCGCGGGCCATTTCCGGACTGTCATCGAATGTCATATGCACGCCGGGCAGCCGTCAGCCGGGCATTTCCCGATTCCGCCGGTCTGAATCCGCTGCCCCTAACATCTTGTCCGCCAGCATATTATCCACGGCGCGGAGAAAAGGGAAGCCGCTTTTCGCAATCTTTTTTCGGCCCGCCGGGGCCCGGCTTGCGCCTATCCGCCGGGGAAGCGGAGCTGGCTGAGCTTCACGCCTTCGCGGCGCGCGAGGGTGGCCTCGACGCGGGGCACGTACATCTGCGTTTCCGCCGGCAGGTGCAGGGCGATGGCGTCAAACGACCGCGCCTTGCGCTTTTGCAGCAGCCGTTGGACGGTTCCCTCCCCGGCGTTGTAAGCCGCGAGCGCCAGCCGCCAGTCTTTGAACCGCTTATGGAGGCTGGCCAGGTATTTGGCCGCCGCCCGCGCGCTGTCCACGGGCCGCTGCCGATGGTCCAGCGGCCAGGTCCGCAGCCCGTATTGGCGGGCGGTCTCGGGCATGAGCTGAAACAGCCCCACCGCCCCCGCGGGGCTGCGCGCCCGGGGGTTGAAGGAGGATTCCACCTCCGCGATCCACACCAATTCGGGCGGGACTTTCTGCTCCGCAAAAACGGGCTTGAGGCGCGGCACGTAATTGGTTGCCGCGCGGGGCCAGGGCTCGGTCGCGAGTTTTCGGGTCCAGACTTCACGCTCGATTTTCGGCGGCGCGTTGGTGGGCGGCGGCGCGGGCTGGTCCGGCGGGCGCGGGGGAGCCGGGCGGCTCTGCTGGAACTCCTCGGCCACCTCCAGGTAGGCGAGCCGCGCTTTGAGCCAGGCGGCATACGGCTGGGTTTCGGCGCGGCTCTCCAGCAGCGACAAGACGGCTTGGGCGGTGCGGTTGAGCGCGGCGAGGTCCACGACGTACTCGCCGCCCAGCCGTTGCTGCAGGTCGCGGAAAAATCCTTCCACCTGCTCGCGATCCACATCCTCCAGCAGGCGCCAGACATCCTCGTCGAGGTTCTCCGCGGCCCATTGTTCCGCCGACTGCGCCAGGTCGGCGAGGTCCAGGGTGTCCGCCCGGGCAAAGGCCAGGGCGGAACCCAGCAGCAACATCCCGATGAGGCCGCTTCTTTTCACCGCCGGGAGATTACCACACCGGCGCGCCCGGCGCAGCAATCTCTTCCTATTTGATTTACAGCCTCCGGGGTCTGCTTTAGCGTTATTCAACCAGCTATGCGCAACGCCATCGAATTCACTCTCAATGGCCGCCGCGTCCACGTCGAGGGCGTCTCCCCCAGCACCACCCTGCTCCAATACCTGCGCCATGCCGGGCTGACGGGCGCCAAGGAAGGCTGCGCCGAGGGGGATTGCGGCGCCTGCGCCGTGGTGATCCTGGAACGCGACGCGCGCTGAACAGTTGCCTGGTCCCCTTCTGCCTCATGGCGGGGCGCGAGATCCTCAGCGTCGAAGGAGTGGCGGCCGGCAGCCGGTTGCACCCCGTCCAGGAACAGATGGTCCGGCGCCACGGCTCGCAATGCGGGTATTGCACGCCGGGGTTTGTGATGTCGCTCTTCGAGGGGTACTACCGCGGCGATATTCGGCAGGCCGGCCAACTGGACGACCAATTAAGCGCAATCTCTGCCGCTGCACCGGCTGCCGCCCGATTCGCCAGGCCGCCGGAGCGGCTTTCGGGCCGGGGCGCATCCCCGCCGGGCGGGATGGCTTCGCCGGCCGGTTGCGGAAGCCGGTGCCGCCCCTGGGGGAAGTCGAATATGAGGCGGGCGGGGAAAGGTTCCTCCGGCCCGCAACCCTGGCCGGCGTGCTCCACGCGCTGGCGCGCTTCCCCGAGGCCCGGCTGGTGGCCGGGGCCACGGAGTTGGGGCTCGACCTCACCAAGCGCCACCGGAGATTCTCCACCCTGGTCTCGGTCGAGGCCGTGCCGGAATTGCGGGAGATCCAGCGCACGGAAACGGAGTGGCGCATTGGCGCCGCGGCCACCTTCACGCAGATCGAGGAGCTAGTGGCGGGCGAACTTCCCGCGCTGGCGGACATGCTGCGCGTTTTTGGTTCGCGCCTGATCCGCAACCGCGCCCCCCTGGGCGGCAACCTGGCCACCGACTCCCCCATCGGCGACAGCGCCCCCCTGCTGCTGGGCTCGAGGCTCAGGTCGTGCTGGCATCGCTCGCGCGCGGCAAACCGGCGCGCCTGATCGAGCGCACCCTCCCGCTGGCGGAGTTCTTTGTCGCTTATCGCCAGACCGCCCTGCGCCCCGGCGAGATGCTCAAGACCATTCGCGTGCCGCGCGGTGCGGGGCAGCTCATCTCCGCAGGCAGGGATTCAAGGCCCGGCCCACAATGCCGGGTAACCCGCCGCCAGAAGCCCTGCCGTCTAGCCGCGGTCAATCGCCGTCAGTATGCCGTGCAGCAAGGCGTATGGATTGGGGGGGCAGCCGGGGACATAGACATCCACGGGGATGACCTTATCCACGCCGCCCAGGCTGGCATAGTTCGTTCCGAAAATGCCTCCGCTGCACCCGCAGGCGCCCACGGCCACCACCAGGCGCGGAGCCGGCATCGCTTCATACGTTTTGCGCAGCGCTAATTCCATGTTGCGGGAAACGGGCCCGGTTACCAGCAGCATATCGGCATGACGCGGCGAGGCCACAAAATGAAGGCCGAAACGTTCGAGGTCATAGACCGGGCTGTTCAGGCCGGCAATCTCGACCTCGCAGCCATTGCACGAACCGGCATCCACTTCCCGAATGTGCAGCGAGCGGCCCAGTACTTTAGCAATGCGCGCCTTCAACTGCGCGCCGACCGCGTCCAACGCCGCAGGCCGGGGATCAGCCGCGGCGCGCGGCGGAGAAAGCAACGCCTGGTGCGTGCCATCGGGCGCGAGCTGATACTGAATCGTAGTTGTCAACTCCGCTTTATGCCGGGCCGCCAGTTCGCACACGTTGGACATGCGAATGGCCGGATCGGCTTCCGCGCAGAAGCCGCAAAACGTGCATTTGCCCAGGTCCAGCGTTACGCGGCGGGTTTCCGGGCCGTCCGTGCAGGACAAGGCCCCGGTCGGGCACGCGGCAACCGCAGCCCGCGCGTCCTTCCAGTTCGGCGCGTCAATCTCCGGCCGGCCGCGCGACTGGCGGCTCGTCTGCGCGGGAGTCTTCGGATAATCCGTGGTCACGACGCCCGTAGCCAAACTATGGTAGAGAATGTCAAACATGGGCGGAGGGGGCGGGGTCAGCGGTCCGTGCCGGAATAGGACAGATTGAAGCTCTTATTGATCACCGGGAAATCGGGAATGATGTTATCTTGAATCGCTTCGCTGAGTGCCGGCCAGTTTTGCAGGGAGGGATCCTTGATCTTGCACCGGGCCAGGCGGCCGTCCGGGGCGGTCCGAATCCAATGGAATATCTCCCCACGCCAGCCCTCGACGTAGCCCAGGGCGACCACATCGGGGGGGAGCACCGGCAGGCTTGCCCGAATCGCGCCCGAAGGCAAGGCGGACGTCAACTGCTCGATGATGGAAAACGACTGCCGCACTTCGTCAACGCGGACCTGCAGGCGCCGGAGCACGTCGCCTTCCTGGAAGACCGGCACCGTGAACGTCACATCCGCGTAGGCGGCATGCGGGAAGTCGCGGCGCAAGTCATGGGCAAAGCCCGAGGCGCGGCCCGCCAGCCCGACAATCCCCAGGTCGCGGGCGGTCTCCGGCCTGAGAATCCCCGTGGTTTCCAGGCGGTCGCGCGTGGAGGAAGATTCGCGGATCAAAGCGACCAGCGACTCGAACTCCGGCCGCAGCCAGGCCACTCGCTGGCGGAGGGCTTCGACCTGGGCGGTATTCCAGTCGGAGCGGACGCCGCCCGGGGCGGCCAGGCCGCGCAGGAGCCGGTTGCCGGCAAGCTGCTCGTTCAGGCGCAAGACCTGCTCCTTGAGCCGCATGGCGTGAGCGTTGGCGACGACGAAGGCCACATCGGTCGCGATGGCGCCAATATCGCCGATATGGTTGTAAATGCGCTCCAGTTCCAGGCAGATGCTGCGCATGGCGCGCGCTCGGGGCGGCGCCTCCACCCCCGCCGCCCGCTCGATGGCGTGACAAAAGGCCGTCGCGTGCGCAAAGGCGGAATCGCCGGAGATGCTCTCCGCCAGGGCCACGCCGTGGGCCAGCGGCAGGTTTTCAAAAAGCTTCTCCGTGCCCTTGTGGGTGTAGAAGAGCCGAATTTGCAGGTAGAGGACGGACTCCCCGGCAACGCTGAATAAAAAGTGGCCCGGCTCGATGATGCCCGCATGCACCGGGCCCACTGGAACCTGGAAGACGCCTTCGCCTTCGACCACCCGGAACTTATGCCGCTCCCCGGCAAAGGGCGGCAGCACCGTGCGCAAAGCAAAATCTTTTCGCAGCGGATGCACCGCCGGCCAGTCATCATGCAGCGCGCAAGGGCGCGCGTTGGGATGGCCTTCGAGCTTGAGTCCGAACAGGTCCTGGATTTCCCGCTCCTGCCAGTTGAGCGCCGGGAGCGCATTCGTCAGGGAGACGAACCGCGGCTGGGATGGCGGCACCGGGACGCGCAGGATGAGAAAGCCATGCGCCGCGTCCAGTGCAAACACATAATACAGGTGGAAATCCCCGGTTTGGGCGCGGGCATCATCCGCAAACAGGCTGGCCAGCCGCGCCCCCCATTCCTTGTAAAGCAACGCGCAAAAGCCGGGCACCAGCTCCATTTTGCCCTGGAAATAAACTTCGTTGGGGCGCGGGATCTGCATGGGCTGGATTTGCGCGCCAAAGCGCTCGGTCAAACTTGCCAGGATGGGTTGCAGTTCCGGGAGTGCGTTCATGGTGCTCCTCCGATAATGTCGGTCGCCTGCCGTATGACTTCGAGCAGCGGAGCCGGCAGCCACACGCTGAACACCAGCAACGCCCCCAGCAGCAGAAGCATCGCCGGCGCTCCGGCCAGGGGAGCGGGCACGCTCCTGCGCGCGACTTTCGGTTCGCCCGGCAAAATGCGCGCAAACTGGTAAAGCAGCCCGCAAAACGAGGCGAGGATCGCCACCAGCAGAAGCACGGTCGCCGTGAGATGCCCCGCGGCAAACCCGCCGCTCAACACCAGAATCTCGCTGAAGAACAAGCCAAATGGAGGCAGTCCCACCGCCGCCACTCCGGCTAATCCCAGGCAAAACGCCGTCAGCAGCAGCACCCGCGCCATGCCCGGGCCAATCCGCCGCAGTTGCAGCGTGTGGCAGGTCTGATGAAGGTTGCCGGCCGCGAAAAACAGCACTGGTTTGGCCAGCGCGTGATACCCCATGTGCAGCAGCGCGCCAAAGATGGTGATGCGGGAATTAAGCCCTATCCCCGCGCAGATCAGCCCCACGTGTTCCAGGCTGGAATAAGCCAGCAGCCGCTTCAGATTGGACTGCACGAGAATGAAGGGAGCCGCCACGCACATCGAGGTCACGCCAAACACCAACAGGAGCGTCTGGCTGAACGACGTGCCCAGGGAAGCCGTGGTTAAAATATGAAATCGCACCAAAGCATAGAGGGCGACTTTCAACGACACGCCGGAAAGCATCGCGCTGGTGGGCGAAGGCGCCTCGCTGTGCGCATCCGGCAGCCAGTTATGCATGGGGGCCAGTCCGGCTTTGGTGCCATAGCCCACCAACACGAAAACGAAAGCCAGCTTGATCATGTGCGGGTTGAGCTGGCCGGAGATGGACATCAGGTGCGACCAGTTGAAGCTGGGCAACTCAACCGCCGACTGCTGATCAATGGCCGCGGCGTAAGTGAAGACCGTGCCAAATAACGCGAGCGCCAGCCCCAGGCTGCCCAGGATCACATATTTCCAGGCGGCCTCCAGCGAGGTGCTGCGATTGTACAACGCCACCAACAGCACCGAGGATAACGCCGTGGCCTCCAGCGCCAGCCACATCACCCCAAGGTTATTGGCCAGCACCACCAGAAACATGCCCGCGCCGAACAGCGGCGTCAGCACATAGAACTCTTTCACCCGGCCCGGCGTCACGGCCCCCGCCGCCAGATCGCGCTGGAAATAGCGCCCGGCATAAATCGAACTCCCGAGGGAAACCACCGAAATCAGCAGGGCCATCCACGCGCTCAGCGCGTCGGCGCGGAAGAACTCATTGCACTCGGTCACCACCTGAGGCCCGGGCCGCATCGCCAGCAGCAGCCACACGCTCAGCCCCAGCGTCACCGTAAAAGCCAGCCCGTTCGCCAGCGCCATCGCGCGCCGCGAATGCAGCAGCAGGCAGAGCAGCCCCGCCGCCGTCGGCACTACCAGAATGGGAACCAACGGCGTCATCCTTTCAGTTGGCTCAGTTTGCTGACGTCCATCGAGGAGAACGTCTCGCGAATGCGATAGACCAGCAGGCCCAGCACCATCACCGCGACCATGAGGTCAAAGAAGATGCCCAGTTCGACCACCAGCGGCATGCCGTAGGTGGTCAGGGCAACCGCCGCCAGCATGACGCCGTTCTCGACGGTCAACAGGGCGAGAACCTGGGTAAGGGCTTTGCGGCGGTTGACCATGAGGAAAAACCCGGTCAAGAGCAACGTCACGGCAACGCCCAGCGTATTATTGCCCAACCGGGCCAGAGAAGTGAAGGGACGGGCGACAATGTAGCCCAGCAAAGTAAACGCCCCGCACAACAGCATTGAAGCGGACGCATTCAGCAGGGGGGCAATCTCATGTTCCATTTGAATGCGCCGCACCTGGCGGCTCAGCAGCCACGGCAGAAAGAAGACTTTGCCCACCAGCGTCAGGCCTGCCACCCAATAGACATGCGCGGCATGGGCGTGGGAAAAGGCGATGATGACCGCGATGCCCGCCAGCATCAGCGACTGCAGGGCAAAGAGCCGGATGTTGGTCAGCAGCATGCGCTGCACCACCATCAGCAATTGCACCACCAGCATCCCGGTTGCGAGCAGAGTGATCCATTGCGAGGCAAATTCCGGGTTGAGCGGCTTCATTGAAAAAGGAAGGTGGAAAGCAGGGCCAGCGCGCCCAGGATAAAAGCCGCGCTCAACAAATCGGGCACGCGAAACAGCCGTAACTTGGCATTCGTGGTTTCGACCAATACCACCAGGGCCGAAAGCGCCAGCAGCTTGGCCACAAACCAGAACAGCGCAAGCCCTACCGCGCCCACGCTCAGATCTGCGGTGATGCCGACGGGGAAAAAGATGTTCAACAACAGCGCCATCAGCAAAAGCTGTTTGATCGAAGCGCTCCATTCGATCAGCGCCAGGTAGCGCCCCGAATACTCCAGAATCATGGCTTCGTGGATCATCGTCAGCTCCAGGTGCGTCGCGGGATTGTCCACTGGAATACGGCCGGTTTCCGCCAGCAGGACGATAAACAGGGCGGCAAAGGCCAGCACGTGCGCGGGGTTAAGCAATTGCCAGGTCGGGGCCTGGGCGGACAATAGCATCTGGCTGAGATTGGTGGAGCGGGCTTCAATGGCCACAGTGAAGATTGCCAGCATCAAGGCCGGTTCGGCAATTGCCGCCATCGTCATCTCGCGGCTGCTGCCCATACCGCCGAAAGCACTTGCGGGGTCCAGCCCGCCAAGCGCCAGAAAGAACCGCCCCAGCGCCAGCAATCCGGCAAACGCCAATACGCCGCCGAACAGGCTCAGCGGCGCGGAGACGCTGACCAGGGGCATCATCAGGCCGGCGAGCAGCGTGGTGAAGAACAACACCTGGGGCGTCGCTCGAAAAATCCAGGACGCGTGCTCAGAGATGACCATGTCCTTGTGCAGGAACTTCCACAGGTCCAAATACGGTTGCCAGGCGCGCGGCCCGCGGCGGTTTTGAAGGTTCGCCTTCAGAGTCTTGATGCAACCGCTGATAAAAGGCGCAAGCCCCAGCAGCAGGACTGTCTGCAACAGAATGGCCAGCGCAATCTTCACAAGGCAAATATCAGCAGCAGCAGCAGCGTGACGAAAATGTAGATGAGATAGGCCTGTATGCTCCCCGCCTGCAACGCGCGCATGCGACGGGAGGTCAGGAGGATGCGCCGTTTCAGAGGCCGATAAAGGCGAGTGACAAATGCTTCCTCAATCCGACTCTCGAACCGCAGGGTGGTGGCAAAATACGGCGAGTAATCATACTCTCGCTGCATCTCGCGCCGGGGCCGGAACAGGGCTTTGAAGATTACCCGCAAGGGTTTGGAGAAGCCAGTAGCGCTATATTGCATGTGCGGCGTCAATCCTCGCAGTCCGCAGTCCCACGTCGGGCCGATGCGCACCCGCGTTCGCCGCCCAAAGAACAGCCACAACACCAGCGGCACCGGCAACAGGCAAATCCCCGCAAGCACGATGCCCGGCGTGGAGACCGTTCCCCCCAGTTCCTGCGTGTTGCCCAGTATCCAACCGTGGCCGGCCACAAGGTACCCGGGCAACGGCTGGCCCAGCAGTTGTTGTGTCAGCGGCCCAAACAGGGTGATCAAGGCCGTCGGGAAAAGCCCCAGGAAAACACAACCGGCAGCGAGCAGCCCCATCCCGGACAGCATCGCCGGAGACGCTTCGCGCGCCTGCGCTGCCGGTTCGCTGCGCGGTTGAGCCAGGAACGTAATGCCGAACGCCTTCACGAAGCATGCCGCCGCCAATGCGCCCGTCAGTGCCAGCATGGCGCCACTCAAGGGAAACACCAGCTTCACCAAGCTGCCCGTAGTCCCGAAACCTTGCAGCAGTGACTGGTAGGTGAGCCATTCGCTGACAAAGCCATTCAACGGCGGCAAAGCCGAAATCGCCACGGCCCCCAGGAGGAAGCAGAAAGCCGTCTGCGGCATCCGTTTTATCAGGCCTCCCATTTCCTCCATGTTGCGTGTATGCAACGCATGCTGAACAGCGCCCGCCCCCAGAAACAGCAGCGCCTTGAAGAACGCATGGTTGAGTGTGTGATAGAGCCCCGCGATGAGCGCCAGCGACGCCAGCACCGGATGCTGCGTATGCAAAAACATCAAGGCCGCGCCCAACCCCATCAGGATGATGCCGATATTCTCAATGCTGCTATACGCCAGCAACCGCTTCAAGTCGTGCTCCATGAGCGCGTAAAGCACCCCCAGCACCGCGGACAGGGTTCCCAACGTCAAGAGGGTCACGCCCCACCAGTTCGGCGGCGTGCCCATAAAGTCGAACAGCACGCGCGTTAGCCCATAAATGCCGGTTTTAATCATCACCCCGGACAGCAAGGCCGATGCATTGCTGGGCGCCACCGGATGAGCTGCCGGCAGCCAAATATGCAACGGTACAATGCCGGCCTTCACTCCAAAACCGACCAGGAACAGCAAAAAGGCGGCATTTCGCGGCCCGGGCGGCAGGCTATTGCCCAACGCGCGAAAACTTTCAAAAGAGTATGAGTCCGGACCATAATTGCCCAGAACCTGGCCCGCCGCCTGAAATAACAGCAGGAAACCAAGGATCAGACAACCCGTGCCAAGGTGCGACATGATAAAGAAAAGCACGCCGGCATTGCGCGTCTCCGGACGCTCATGCTCGAAGCTGACCAGGCAATACGCCGTCAGGGCCATAATCTCCCACAGGATAAGAAAGAAAAGCGCATTCGACGCGACGAACACCAGCGTCGTCGCCAGCAGCAGTGCGTTATAGAAGGCTCCAAGCAAACCGACATTCCTGCGCCCATAATATCCTCGCACATACCCGAATGAGTACACGGATAAGGCCAGTGCCAGAACTGAAACGATGAGCACAAAGAAAGCCCCGAGCGGGTCCAGTTGGACGATCAGCGGCAATGAGGGAACGCCCGAAGCCCCGAGTGCAAACGCCTTCCCCGCCGACGCTGGCCACGCCGCGAGCGTCAATATCGCCGCGCTTATTCCGCACCCCGAAGCCAGGGTGGCACCGCCGAACCCAATCAGGGTGGCAAGACGGTCCCGCCGCCATGCGATCAGGCTGCCCAGCCCCCCCGCCACGTAGGCCCATAAGGCGCACTGCAGAAGGAAGGAGGACGGCAGGTCTATAACATTGCCATTCATTTCTGCCGTCGGCAGATATTTCCGAAAGCCTGCCGGGAGACAACAGGAATCGTCGTTTGGGAAATCACAGGGGAATAAGCGTCAAGGGCAGTCCAATGCTCCTTCAAGCCGTGCAGCTCACGCCGGCTCGACTCATTAAATCCTGATTAACGGCGTTTTAAGCGGCGGATGTCACCGAGCGGCGCTTGCGCGGTTTGGCCGGTGCTTTTACTTTGGCTTTCGCCTTCGGTTTCGCCGTCTCCTCGGGTTTCTTCACCTCGGTTTTCGCTGAATCCGGCAGGTAGAGATAGCGGGCGCAGCTTTCGCAAAGTTGGATATCTTCGCCCCGCATCAACTCCGTGATCGTCCCGATAGGCACACGCATATGGCACCCCGTGCAAACCTGATTCCGCACCATTGCCATGCCCTTCCTCCCCCGAACTCGGAGGCGATCGTAATGGCCAACAATAGGCGGCGGCAGTTTGGCGCGCAACGCGGCCACTCTCGCCTCGATATTCTTCCCGGTGGCTTCGCCAAACTCCAGCGTCTGGAGTTCCAACAAATCTTGCAGAATGATATTCATAAATGTGAGAAAAGGTTAACTTACAACTCCTAATATGAGTGGTTGAAAATCACACCTAACTATCTACCTGTTTGCCCCTGCCGACACAAGACTTTTGTTTGAAAATTCTTGCCTGGGCTAACAGCCTGGCCGGGCCCCGAGCCGACTAGTCCTGCCGAACAGCTGTCTCCCTCGCGGTTTTGACGGTTTTCAGGCCCCTCGGGACGGAGCAGACCCCGGAAGGCGTACCGCCAGTGCCAGCCGTATCAATTTGCACTAACCCGTTGACAACCGGGCATTCTATGGCAGAGCTTAGCATCATCGGTTAGCCTGCGGGACCAAGCTGGACATGGTTGGTCCTGCTGGCGCACCCTTGAAGATCAGTCAAAGAATAAGTTAGCGAGAATATGAACATGAAAAAGAACCTTCTGGCATTTTTATACCATGCGATGTTGGCGGCGGGAATTACCGGATATACTCTGGCCGCGGAGGACACGCTGCCGTCCCTGATCGTCGCCCCGTTCAGCGGTGACACCACGGCCATTCAGTACTGGCAGCCAGCTCTGGGCCAGGGCCTCAGCGAAATGCTCATCACCGAAATGGGCAAACTCAACAAGTTCCAGGTGCTTGAAAGCACCCAACTCGGCACGCTGATGGATGAGATCAAGCTGGGCGAGAATGGCTGGGTGCAGCAAGACGAGAAGGTGGAAAAAGGAGGTTTTGCGGCGGCGGATTTTATGCTCACCGCCAAGGTGACGCGCTTTGGAAACAAGCAAACAAAGGTCGGCCTGGGCGGCTTTGTCCCGGGCAGCCTGGGCAACCTCGGGCTCAAACAAACGACCGCCGACGTGCGCATTGACTGGCGCCTCGTGGATGCGGCCACGCGCAAAATCATTAAAACCGGCTCCGCTACCGCCGCCCAAAAAGGCACGGGCTTTGATGTGGGCGTCAACGTCACCGGCCACGGCGGGGGCATCGGATTCGACAACAAGGAGTTTATGGATAGCGCCCTGGGCAAGGCTACCGTCACCGCGCTCAACCAAATTACGGAAGATGTCCGTGCCTTCTCGTTGCCTGAATCTGGCCGCCGCAAGCAAAAAGCCAACGCGGCCAGCCAGCAAGCTGCCGCCGCCCAGGCTGCCGCGCAAGCCGCCCGCGCCACCCCCGGCAAAGTGCTTGCCGTGGCCGGCAAAGACGCCGTCATCGTTTCCCTGGGCAGCAACCTGGGATTCAAAGTCGGCGACAAGCTTGATCTCTACGAAACCGTGGACATTAAAGATGCCAGCGGTGCGGTCGTTTTCTCGGAGGAAAAGCTGATCGGCGAGGTCATCCTTCAAACTGTCCAAGCCGATCGCAGCAAAGCCTCTTATTCCGGCAATGCCGAAGTCAAACCCGGGTGGGTGGTGAAAGCAAAGTAGCTGGCACTGCGACAAAAGCAGCCACGGCCAAATCCGGTCGCTGCCGCCTCCGCGGCTTCAGCAGCGGAATAGCCGCCGCCGCACTCCAATATCGTTCTCCTCGTGAACAGCTTGGACTTCCGGACCATAGTTTGTGCCTAAAACCAGCACCTGGAAGATGACACGGCGCGATCTTGCCAACAGGAATCCCTGGGCAGGCGGGGCAGTAAAAGCGGTATCGGCAATGGAAGGTCTTTTGTGGCCCCGCAGCTCGGAGCAAACACAATCATGCCAAATCGAGCTGGTGCCGGTGGTGGGACTCGAACCCACACGCCTTTTTAAGGGCCCAGGATTTTAAGTCCTGTGCGTCTGCCATTTCGCCACACCGGCGCTTTTGCCACCAACCGCGTTCGCACCTGCAAGCCGTCCGTAGCTCGCCCTGCAATCCCCTCTATCGCATAAAGCGCCCCACCTACTTCCTGATCTTCGCAAAGGTCCCGTGCCAACGCAAGCAACCGATGCAGCAACCAGGCATCGCAAAGGTTAATGAAAAACTCTCCCCGGGTGCGCCTGAACCACAATTCGACGCAAAACGCCTCGCCCCGCATCGCCCGGTTCGCGATCTAGCTCCACTTGAAATCTTTGTTGCGCAAGCCCGGCTCTTATGCGTAAAGTATGTTCGCCTGATTTAGTGGAATGGGGTCGTAGCTCAGTTGGCAGAGCGTCTCGTTCGCAATGAGAAGGTCAGGGGTTCGACTCCCCTCGGCTCCACCACTTCCCCAGCCCGCCCGGGGCGAGGCATTCCGGATTTGCTGGTGCATTTGCCGTGTCCGCCGGCTACAATCCCCCACTAAAGACACTATGCCTCCGCACCTGGTGCTTTGGATTAGCCTCCGGCTCTTGCAAACGGAACCCGCCTTCCGGTCCTCCCGGACGCGCAACGGCAGGCCCCGCAACTCACGGCTGGCCATCCCGTGCTGCACGCAAACCGGCCTGACGCTGTGACCCCCAGCGCACTACCCATCCGGGAGATCCATTCGCAGATTGTTCACATCCTGCGAACGGGGAACCGATTGGTGCTCGTGGCTCCGACAGGCTCGGGCAAGACTACCCAGGTCCCGCAAATGCTGCTCGAGGCCGGATTGGCCGGCGGCAAAAAGATTGTCGTGCTCCAACCCCGCCGCGTAGCGGCACGGACGGTGGCGGCGCGGGTTGCGTGGGAGCGCCAATGCCCCCTCGGGACGGAGGTCGGCTACCAGATTCGTTTCGATGATCAAACCAGCCTCGGCACCCGCATCAGCTACGTCACGGAGGGGATTCTCCTGCGGTGGCTGCAAGACGACCGGACGCTATCGAATGTGGGGGCGGTCCTCTTCGACGAATTCCATGAGCGCAACCTGCTGAGCGATGTCGCGCTGGCCCTGGTAAAACGCTTGCAGCAGACCGACCGGCCCGAGCTTAAGCTGGCGGTCATGTCCGCCACGCTTGAGGCGGAACCGGTGGCGCAATACCTGGGAGGGGAGACGGGAGGAGCGCCGATTCTGCTGTCTGAAGGGCAGAGTTTCCCCGTCGCGGTGCGCTATTTGAACCGGCGGGACGAACGGCCAATCCCAGAGCAGGCCGCCGATGCCGTCGAGCAAATCATCAACGCGGGCGACCCCGGCGACATCCTGGTCTTCATGCCCGGCATGGCCGAAATCAACGCCACCCTCGCCGCCCTCCGCACCCTTCGCAGCCCCGAGCGCCTGGCACTGATCCCCCTGCACGGCGACCTGCCGCCCGAGCAGCAGGACCTTGCTTTCGCGCCCAGTTCCCTCCGCAAGGTGGTCGTCGCCACCAACGTCGCGGAAACCTCGGTCACCATTGATGGCATCCGCCACGTGGTTGATAGCGGGCTGGCGCGCATCGCGCGCTACGACGCCGAACGCGGCATTAACACGCTTTTCATCGAGCCCATCAGCCGCGCTTCGGCCGAGCAACGCAAGGGACGCGCCGGGCGCACCGCGCCGGGCACCTGCCTCCGGCTCTGGACCGAAAGCGGCCAGTTGAACCGCCCCGAACGCAACACGCCGGAAATCCAGCGCAGCGACCTCGCCGAAGTGGTGCTGCTGCTCCATTCCCTGGGCATCCAGCACGCCGCCGCGTTTGATTGGCTGGACAAACCCGACCCATCCGCCGTGGAACGGGCGGAGCAACTGCTGCTTACGCTGGGAGCACTGCGGGAACCGCCCCCGCAAGGGCCCGCGGCCTCCTCCGGCGCTGCCGGTCTGACGCCGATTGGACGGCAGATGCTCAAGCTGCCAATGCACCCACGCTACTCGCGCATGCTGGTCGAGGCCGCCCGGTTCGATTGCGTGCCGTCCGCAGCTTTGTGCGCCGCCCTGGTCAGTGGGCGCGATCTGCTAATGCGCCTGGGCCGTGATGACAAACCGGTCCAAAAGGCGCGCGAACTGTTCGAGGCCAGCCCGGAGTCGGATTTCTACACGCTCATGCGTGCCTTCCAGTTCGCCCGGAATCACTCGTTCAGCGCCGAAAGCTGCCGCCGCTATGGCATCCACGCCCAAACGGCGCGGCTGGTGGAGCAGACTTTTGCGCAATTGCTGCAAATCGCCCGGCAACAAGGGCTGATCAAAAACACGGCGACGGGCTCGCAGACTGCGGATAACCTGACCCCGCCTCTCTCCCCGCCCAGCCCGGTTTCAGACGACGCCCTGCCCCGCTGCCTCATGACCGGCTTCATTGACCAACTCTGCCTCCGGCGCGATCAGGGAACACTCGAATGCGAGCTGACCGAGGGGCGGCGCGGAACGCTGATGCGCGAGAGCGTCGTGCAATCCGCCCCGCTATTCGTGGCCGCTGTCCTGCGCGAAGTCGCCGGGCGCGGCACGGAGCCCCGGACGCTGCTTGGACTGGCAACGGCCGTAAAGCGCGAATGGATCGAGGAAGTCTTCCCGGAGCAACTCGCGGCCCGGGTGGAACACCTTTACGACCGCGCGCACAAGCGCGTCGCCGCCGTCAGGCTGGTTCGCTTCCGCGACCTCATCATCCACCACGAGCACCAGCGCGAGACCGATCCCGCGGCTTCCGGCCACTGCCTGGCCGAAGCGCACCAGAAAGGCTGGTTCGCGCTGCCCCTGTTCAACCACGAGGCAAAGCAGTTCATCAACCGCGTAAACCTGGTGGCGGCCGCCCTGCCCGAATTGGAATTTCCGTCCTTCGATGACAAAGCCCTCCGCCAATGCATGGCACGCGCCTTTGCGGGGTTGACGCTGGCCAAAGAGGCGCAGGCGACGCCGTTGACCGAGAGCTTTCTGTACGCCCTGGGCCGCGAGCGAGCCGGCTGGCTGGACGAACTCGCGCCCGCCCGCATTCCCTGGCCGGATGGCCGGAAGCTGAAGCTGCTTTACGCCGAGTCTGCCCAGGATAAGGATAACCAGCCAAGCCCGCCCGAACTCCAGGTGAAACTGCACGAATGCTTCGCGCTCCAGGCGCATCCCCACGTCTGCGAAGGCCGGGTGCCAGTTAAACTCTGGCTCTGCGCGCCGGACGGCAAACGCCTCGAAGCCACCTGCCATTGGCCGGCTTTCCGGGCGAACGCTTATCCCAAACTCAAGCCCGCACTCCAAAAGAAGCACCCCAGCCACCCCTGGCCCTGACCCGGAAACTCAAGGAAACCGCAAAGGGGCGGAACCAAATGCGCTCCGCGGCCGTCTCTATTGCGGCCAGGAATGGAGTGTGAATCACCCCGCGTTTATCAACCGGGCAATATTTGAGTTGCGGCGAACATCAACCCCGCCGATTATTCCGGCCCGGCAATAAGAAGTTGGACCAGGCCGTACCCGGGCCGCGGCAACCGATAATCAATGACTGACTCAATGGTTGGACGCTCGGCCCCAGCGGGGAATGAGTCCCTTAGTCAGGCAAATTTGAATTGAAGCTTTGAAAATAAAAGTCGCCTTTCTGACCACCGACAATCGCGACATGCAAAGGGACTACGGCACGCCGGTCCCGCATTTCGGCACCGCGCCCGAGGCGCTGCTGGAGGGCTTTAAGCAGAGGCCGGAACTCGAAGTGCATGTGGTCTCCTGCGCGCGGGTGCGCATGACCTCTCCGCAAAAGCTGGCCCCCAACATTTTCTACCATAGCCTCTTTGTGCCAAAGATTGGCTGGATGCGCACCGGCTTCCAAGGGTGCATCCGGGCCGTCCGAAAGAAACTGCGGGAAATCCGGCCAGACCTCGTACATGGCCATGGCACCGAACACGATTGCGCCCTTAGCGCGGTCTTCTCGGGTTTTCCCAACGTAATCACAATCCACGGCAATATGGCTGAATTGGCCCGGCTGTTTCAGGAGCGCGTTGGCAGCTACCTCTGGCTGGCGGGGCGACTGGAGACTCTCGCGCTGAAACGAACCCTGGGCGTGCTCTGCAACTCGGCCTACACAGAACAACTGGTCCGCCCGCGAACGCGGCGGGTCTGGCGCGTGGCCCATGCGCTGCGGCAGGAATTCTTTGCCCCCGCGCCAGTTCCCACCCGCCACAACCGGTGCCGCCTGGTGAACCTGGGCCTGATCGCCCCCCGGAAACGACAGTTGGAATTGTTGAAGGTAGCGCATGAGCTCGCGCAGCAGGGATTGGCCTTCGAGTTCCTGTTTGTCGGCAATATAACTCCCAACCATCCCTATGGAAACGCCTTCCAGGAAAGCCTCAAACCCTTGGAGAAACAGGGCTGCGCAAGGTGGATCGGGACAAAAACCAGCCTTGAACTGGTTGAACTCTTCGACGCGGCATCGGGGATGGTGCATTTCTCGCCTGCGGAGTCTTTTGGATTAGCGGTGGCAGAAGGACTCGCCCGCGACCTGAAACTCTTCGCGGCCCGCGTGGGGGGCGTGGTGGATATTGCGGAGGGAGTGCCCGGCGCGGAATTATTCCACGGGGAGGATTGGTCCGGTTTAACCCGGGCGCTGGCGCATTGGATTCAAAGCGGCTTTCCGCGCGCACACGGCGCGGGCCAAGTTATGCGTACCCGCTACCACCCGGAGGTAATCGTCCGGCGGCACCTGGAGGTTTATCAGGAGGTGCTGGGCCAGAAATAATTCTGCTCCTCCACTGTCTCCCGCCGGCGTTCCGTCATTTTGTCACCAGGCACTGGGCTTGAACGGACATGTGCCTCCTCCGTGAGAAAGAAATGGAATCGTCACTATATTCACAGAGAGTGACCCGGCTCCTAAGCAGGGCATGCTTAACCCGAATAGATGTAAATGCGCCAATGTCCGGTTTGATTGGCCCGTCGTTTCGGGAGTCACCAGCCTCTCTTGCTGGGAGCAATACCCAAGGGTGAATCCGTGCGGCAAAAAGGCGATTGCTGCGGCCACGACAGATTGTTAGAATATGTGGAAAATGAAGAATCTCTCTGGCTCAGTCATTCTGATTACCGGTGGTACCGGCTCCTTTGGCAATCGGGTGGCCCGTTACCTCTTGAAGCAGAAACCGGCCCAAATCAGGATCTACAGCCGGGACGAAAAGAAACAGTGGGAAATGCAAAGGATTTTCCCTCAGTTCCGGTACATTGTTGGAGACGTGCGAGACCCCAATCGGCTGGCGGAAGCGATCAACGGGGTGGATTATGTATTTCATGCCGCGGCGCTCAAACAGGTCCCCGCATGCGAAAACTACCCCTACGAGGCTGCCAAAACCAATATCATCGGCTCGCAGAATGTTTGTGAGGCGGCCAAGTACAACCGCGTGAAATGCCTGGTGGCCCTGAGCACCGACAAAGCCGTTAAGCCGGTTAACGCCATGGGCATCAGCAAGGCGATGCTGGAAAAGATCGTCTGCAGCCAAAACCAGTTTGACCATCAAACCACTTTCTGTTGTGTGCGCTATGGCAATGTGATGGGCAGCCGCGGCTCTGTCATCCCATTGTTTCGCGACCAGATTCGCCAGGGCGCGCCCTTGACTTTGACCGTCCCCGAAATGACTCGGTTCCTGATGACGCTTGACCAATCGGTGGATCTCGTTCTACACGCGATGACCCACGCACGCGGCGGAGAGATTTTTGTCCGTAAAGCGCCCGCCTGCACCGTCCAGGCACTTGCCGAAGCCATGCGCTTGAAATACAGCCCACGGGGGGCACGCCACCCCATCAAGGTAGTTGGTATCCGCCCGGGAGAAAAGCTCCACGAGGTCCTCGTCAACGAGTATGAAATGCAGCGCATGACGGAACAGCCGTCTTATTATGCGATCCATCCTGAGTATCGCGTGCCCCAAAAACTGACTCCCAAGCCGCTCGGCCAGGAGTACACGTCCGCCAATACGCAAAGGCTCGAGCGGACCGAGGAAATCCAAGCCATGCTGGATGCCATGGGCGAAACCGAGTTCTACTTGTGAAGATTTTTGTGCTGGGCCACAAAGGAATGCTGGGCCACGTCGTGGCCCGATTCCTGAAGGAACAGGGTTGTGAGGTGATTACTTCATCCGCACGCTATGAAGCTGCAGCGCGGGATTCGCTCGTCGAAGCGGTTCGGAATTCAGGCTGCGCCTGGATCATCAACGCCCTGGGTCGGATTAAGCAAAAGACGGAGAACCCCGGCGAACTTTACCTGGTCAACTCGGTGTTCCCCCTTCACCTCCGCGCACGGATGCGCCCCGAACAACGCCTCATTCACGCAAGTAGTGATTGTGTTTTTTCGGGGCGGCGAGGCCAGTACTCCGTCGCTGACGAGTGCGACGCGGAAGACGTTTACGGCCTCTCCAAAGCTCTGGGCGAAGCCGCGGCTGATTCGGGCCGATGCTTCATTATCCGCACGTCCATCATTGGTCCGGAGTTGGACACAGGCTGGGGCTTGATGGGCTGGTTCTTGCGTCAATCCGGTGAAGTGAATGGCTACACCAACCATCTGTGGAACGGTATCACGACGCTGGAATGGGCTGAGATTGCCTGGAAACTAATAAACGGCTTAATCCGCGCCGACGAACCGGTGATTCAAGCCGGCACTTGGCCTCCAATGTCCAAGTGTCAAATCCTTCAGCTCATCAGCAAAATCTGGGAGCACCCCATCGAAGTGCGATCGACAATGGCCAAGGAGGCAATTGACCGAACGTTGCTCCCGACCCTGCAACGGCCCGGCCTGGAGCAGCAATTATCCTCGCTGCGATCCTGGTATGAGTTAAGCCGGCCAACTTAACCTGCCCCCCTCGGACTCCGCGGGGCGGCGCCACGCTAAGCGGCCTCATTTTGCCGCCGAACCTGTGTTCGCCGGTTTGCATTTGGCCAGGCTTCCGCCCTAGCCGGGAGGTACAGCCTCTCCATCGCCGCGAACCAGCGCCCAAACCTCCGCATCCGTCCGCACCCACAGCGGTTTCATCTCCCGCCGACGCTTCAGGGCCTGAGGCAGTTTACGGCAGGCTGCCCACACGCCACGAACGTAAGGCCAATGGCCTCGTACCGCGCGCCAGGGGACGAGGAAGGCCAGCCAGGCAAGGTGCCGCACGATTAGTGCAGGGTCGGTGATATTCTTCCAAAAAAAGAGGTGGGCATTGCAATGGCCCACGGCTTTATTCTGAGAATTGGATGCGATAGTAGCATGGTGCCGATGGCACATAACGCTCCGCGGCTCAATCAGCACCCGGAGCCCGCGCTTCCAAGCCACATATGAAAGATCATTGTCTTCCCAGTAGAAGGGCCAGTAGAGTTCATCAAAGCCGCCGAGGGCGACGAATTTCTCCCGGTCATACACCGCGCAGCAGCCGGCGACCAGGGTCGGCACGGTCTCACTTTCCTGCAACGCCGCGACTCGAAACAACCCCCGGTGCGATTCTCCCAAGGTCCGGCTGCGCGTGATTGTCGTGCCTTCCGCATCCAACAAAACCGCCGACACCGCAAATACATCCTGCCCGGCGCAATGGGGCAGCAGGACCGCCAGACTGTCTTCGTACAGGCGCAGGTCGTTGTTGAGCAGGGCCACGTACTGGTACTGAATACGCCGGCAGAGTTCGTTGTAGGAGAACAGAATTCGGTTGCTCGGGGCAATCTCCACTATTACGCCCGGGTAGTTCTTCTTTAAAAACTCCACACTGCCGTCCGTGCTCAAATTATCGAGCACGATTACATCACATCCCTCCTTGACTCTTTGCGCCGCCGAGATGACCGAGGGCAGATTTTCCTCCAGGAGGTGCCTGCCGTTATAATTCAAGACTACCGCCGCGCAGATCGGGCCAGGCATAGTTTAGTGTTCCTCCCGGCAGTACAAGAAACGTCTCAGCAGACAAGCTGCCGCCTTGCCGCTGAATCGGCTAAAGCCAAAGGTCATGCCGATGAGGATATTTCTTGTGTGGTGAGTGTCAAGGATGGCAAGGGCAGAACCGCGTGAGGGCCTCGGCTCGCCTCCGTGCCGGACGTTCAGTAAGAGCGGGTCCGTAAAAAGCAATCGTTTGCCAACGGGGGCGCGCCACAACCGCCGCGAGAATTGCAGCGGAGTGAATGCCGAAACTTCTGCCATCCGCCGACACATGGCACGACTCCGGATAACGACTGGCGCAAAGACGGCTCCCGGAATAATTCGCCCCCGCCCATATCCACGAATACCCGCTTCAATGCGTCAACGCGTTTTCATCATTCCACGCCGACGGCGCTAAAGCAAGCAGCGATTGCCAAAGTAGTTTGCCGTTCTGATCATGAAAAAGCGGTGGCGCTGGCCCGGACTATGCCAGCGAATACAGGATTCAGCCGGTTTCGCGGCCGGCGTAAAAGCAAACGTCGAGTGGGCTGGATTCGCAGCATCCTCCGTTAAGACAAGCCGGGCCGGCAGGATTGCATCGTGACCCTACAACGTGCCGGGCTTGCCTTTCGGCCGCGAAAACATGAAACGCGCCAAGGACGTCTGGATGCCGCGGGCGGCGTGAATTGGCCAATACCAGTAATCGAAAAGACAATGGGCCAGAAACGGCGCCAGAACCAACGCCCCCAAACCCAACGACGTCGTATAGATGAACGTTAGCGAAAGCCCAAAAGAAAGCAATTTGGACGCTAACGAAGGCCACAGAAACGGGATGCGGTTCTCTGTGGTAATCAGCGTGCCCCAGATACTGGTTTGCATCTCCAGGAATGAGTTGAGCGCCAGCAAAGCCAGCCAGGGTAGTGCAAGCATCTGTTTATTACTGCCGAGCGATTGCAGCAGCGGTTGGCCGCAAACCAGAAGGCCGGCCGCCATGGCCAGGAACGTCAAATATTGGAGCCACATTCGAGGCCAAAAGATCTGTTGGATCGCGGCATAATCATGCCGGGCCCGATGCTGGCCTATGATCGGCCATTTAACCTGTGTCCAAGCCGAGGCCATGCCACTGATAATCCCGAGGAGCTGAATCGAAAGTCCATACCGTGCATTCGCCGCCAAACCCAGAACCTTTAGGCAAATCAGCGTATTGGCATTGACCGTTAGGTAACCGCCCATGGTCACCAACCCCAGCCGCCAACTGTTGGGCCAGATAATCCGCAACTGTTGCCAAACGTCCGACCTCTTCGTCGACGGCGCTCGCCGCAATCGCCGAAGGCAGGCGCCCCGGGCGATCACCTGCTGGATAACGCTGCCGGTGAGGTCTCCGAGCGGCAAGCTCATTAGACCCGCGCCCGCCAGAAACAACCCAGCCGCGACCGCGAACCTCACCCCCGAAGCGAGCACTGTAATCCGGACCGAAATGAGGACTTCATTCATGCCGCGGAGAAAGACCGGCGCCCAGGAGGAATAGATGTTAAGGACCGTGGCAATGAGGGTGATGCCCCAGGCAACCCAAGTAACGCGCGGGCAAGGGGTCTCGAGGACGCGCAGGTTTACGATGTAGGTGCCCCAGATTCCCAGGATTACGAGAAGGACCAGCGCCAGAACCCGGTAAAGAGCGCGGGTAGTAAAAAACAACTGCCAGAGCAAGCCGAAGTTTGGGCTCGTTCCAGTGGATTTGCTCACCCCCTGAGGCTGGATCGTTTCCGCGCCGCCCATGGCGTAGCTAACAAAGCGCAATATCGTCGGGCTGAAACCAAAATCTATGACCGGAGCGAGGGCGACCTGACTCAGGAACACATAGTACATGCCCAACTCCTCCGTGGACAGCTTGCGCAGCACCAATGGCAGCAAGAGAATCCCCGTGGCCAAACGAAGACCATTGAAAACCCAAAACCAGGCCACGGTCGAACTGTGCAACCGCTTAAGCAGTGCGCCGGGTTGGATAAGGGAGAATGGAAGCGGCCAGCGGAAAATCATTCAGAGTGCAGCAGGTTGACCAAATCATCTCCTCACGGTCAAGTCTAAGTGAACCAAACGAAGGCCTTAAAAAGAACCCATTCGTCACCTGCAGGCTAGGAACCAACGGGACAAGTCCAACCACCAAAGTTGCCGACCAGCAACCCAAAGCTCGATGCGAACCCCGGTGGCAAACACCCCAAAGAACACCGCCGACTGTTGCAAGCGTTGCCAGTGGGCTCTAATACCGGAAATGGTCATTCAGACATGCTTTCATTCAGACTCCGGACTTTATCACTGCGTTCAACCTTTCCGCAACTCCAGTTGGAGACCGCAAAGCGCCACCCGCCAGGAGAGCCCTGAACAGGCGGCTGGCAGCAAGAGCAGGCGAACTAAATATTGCTCAATCCTTCAGTGGCGGCGCGCGCGACCCAGCAAGCCCGCAAGCGGGCGCGGGATCGTTTTCATCCCGAGGCGGTTGCCCGCCGGCACCTGGAGATTTACCGGGAAGTGTTGAACCGCAATTCTCAGGATGCGGGCGGCTGAAGATTGACGGCGGCAACGGGCCCAAGGAAGGGCAGGCGGCTTGGCGCAAAGATCACCGCAGCCCGGAAGTTGAAATGCGCCCCCGGCAGCGCGTTCAGAAGCGGAAGAGCAAACCAGCGCGCCGGATATGCGGGCTTGCGGCTGCCGAAGAGCCGCAGCAGAACTGCCGGGAGCATCCGCGGCTGGCCGCGCTACAAACTCAGGGGGCCGAGAGAACTGCCAGAATAAAACCGCTTCCGAAGGCCGTATGAATGAGGATGCAAGTTCAGGGACTTTTCGAACGCGCCGCAAGACCAGCCGTTGCGGAGGTAGTCGGACCGGTAAAGAGAAAGCGAAAGAGGGTGGTCCCGAGAGTTCTGGCCGCGTAAGGAGGCCAAAACCAATGGTTGAACAGGATGCCCGCCAGAAATGGCCCCAGCACCAGCGCCCCCAGGCCCAGGGAAGTAAAGTGAATCAGCACCAGGGACAGAATGAAGCTTAGCACGTTGGTAGCCACCGCGGGCCAAAGATAGGGCAGCCGGTTCTCCGTCGAAAGCAATGTGCCCCAGATATTAAAGTGCATTTCGAAGAAGGCATTGAGCATCATCAGCGATAACCACGCCAGGGGGATCAGTTGTTTGCCGCCACCGAAATGCTGCAGAAGGAATGGCCCCGCCAGGAGCAAAGCCGCACAGGCGAGCAGGAAAGTCGCAGTCTGCAGCCAGACCCGCGGCCAGAGGAGACGCTGCACGCCGACCAAGTCGTGGCGCGCGCGCAACTGGCCGACAAGGGGCCACCGGACATTGGTCCAGACGGCCACCATTCCACTGACAATTGAGAGCAGTTGAACCGAGAGGCCGTACTGGGCGTTGGCGGCCAAGCCGAGCACATGCAGGCAAATGGCGGTGTTGGCGTTGACCGTCAGATATGAGCTGACAAATTGCGTCCCCAGCCGCCATGTGTTCGGCCAAAGGATCCTGAGATGCTCCTTAATCCGAATGTTTTCCGGCGGCGGGTGCCCGGCGAGAAGGCGGTAGCAGAGGCGGCGGGCGAGCGTGCGGGCGAGCAGGCTGCTGAAGAAACTGCCGATCGGAAGCGCCAACAGACCCGCGCCGGCTAACAACAGTCCCGCCGCGAGCACGAGCCGCACGGCGAACATCAGGACGCCAATCCGGGCAGCCGCCGCCACTTCATTCATGCTCCGCAGGTAAAGCCCCCACCAATTCGCATAAATGTCAACCACGGCGGCCCCGAGCGTCACGCCCCAGGCTATGCGGGTGAGCAACGGGGAGGACGTTTCATCAATTCGCAATTCCACCACGTAGGTGCCCCAGGCGCCCAACACCACCAACAACGCCAGGCTGAGATACCGATAGAGCCGCCGCGTGGTGAAGAGAAGCTGCCAGAGCAGGACATAATTCGGGCGAGTGGAAGTCCCCGGGCGGGCAACCCCCTGGGCCTGTATAGTTTCCGCTCCGCCCATCGCGTAAGTGACAAATCGCCCGATGGTTGGCCCGAAACCAAAATCCACGAGCGGCACAATCGCAACGAGGCTTAGCAGCACATAATACATGCCCAGATCCGGCGCGGGCAGCTTGTTGAGCACCAGTGGCAGAAGAATAAGCCCCGTGGCCAGCCGGACCCCGTTGAAGATCCAGGACCAGACGACCGCGGAGTTCTGAAGCCTGCCCACCAGGTTATTCCAGCCCATGGACAGCATGAGAAACTACCGCGCAATCATTGCCCCGCGCGCGCGTTGAGGGGAAGCGCCGCCTGCAATAGCACTGGCCGGATCGAATCCGGAGTGCGGAAACACGTGACTCCCTTGAGCCGAAAACGGTAGCCCGGCTGGAGGGAACGGAGAAACTCAATCAAATCACCGGCATGGGCAGGCTCATGGTAAGTCGTCACCGCAATCTGGGGCGCCCCTTCGCGGATAATCCGTTCGGCGCCGCGGATTACGTCGAGATCGGCGCCCTCGGCATCCACTTTGATCAAATCGGTGGCGCCCAACCGTATCTGTTTATCCCGGCAGTAATCATCCAGGCATACTTGGGGCGTCTTGCGAGCGCCGCCAACCGCCGTGCTGACGACGCGGTTCGCTTCCGGAGACTCGGAATCGGTAAAATAAACCTCGCCCGAGGCGCGCCCCACCGCAAAAACCTCCACCTTGATGCGATCGGCAACCCCGTTCTTCCCGGCAGCGCGGGCCAGGAAAGAAGCTGTCCGGGCAGAGGGTTCGAAGCAGATAATCCTGGCCGCCTGCCGAGCTCGGGCGACCCGGATCGCGAAGAGTCCTTCGCACGCCCCGATGTCCAGAACCAGGCTCGCCGGGGTCAGGTGGATCGGGGGTACATTGTAGTAATGCGCATGCGAGGGTTCCATCTCCTGGCGCACCCCCATTGCCAACCCGCCGCTCAGGCTGCCGAGCCAGTAAAATATCAGTCCGTTCCGTTTGATCTCAATTTCAAGCACGCCGTCCGACTCGGAGCGGATGCTCAACTCCTTTCGAATCCATTGGCGCAGCTCCCACTCCGTCAAGCGCTGTGGCTGCAGAAGATAGCGTAATTGCGTGCAGGCATCCGATAGCGAGTACACCCCGGGATATTTTCGCATCTTCCACCACAGGCTGTACCAGCGCCCAAGGATAACAACCGGATTCTTCATCCGTTTTCATCCTTTCCGCTCACGAACAACCAAGCCCAAGCGTTTTGCATCGGTTCTCGATAATTGTCCAAGCCATTACGGGTGTCAAAATCTAATGCGCCTTTTGCCCGCCCGCGCCAGCGGACTTTCATCTGAAACGCCCGTATGCATCGCTCAGCGCCGGGCGCCTGGCATCAAGAGCCTCGGGCCAGTTTGCACTGGCCGTGCAAGAGATTGGCGGTGAGGAACTTGCCCTCCAAGGCCGGCAGGCTTTCCCGCAGACAATCCGGGCGGGCACGCAGGTGTTTTTTGCAGCCGCCGGGTGAACAGCCTCCAAGCGCCGGCAGCCTGCAGACCCTCACGTAGCGTGCCGCACCCGGTCGCCATCACCCATCCCTCAAAAATTGCCCTTGCGCGAAGGCACCCCGCTCGCCAGCCTTCCCTCAGACCCTTGGGGTGGGGGCGGCTGGAACTTCCAGCCCAAGGAATGGCAGGAAGCGGAGTCGCTCTCCGGCCCGTAATAGACAGACAATTAGAACAACAATAGAAAGGACCTACGTTATGAAAGTACTATCCACTCCGCGCACGGGCAGTCTGGGCGCGGAGACCTATTACCAATCCCCCTTCGGCGTGTGCGCCCGGCGGCGCACCGTTCCCCGGGACCGACCCTCGGAGCGCAAGGCAGCGGCGCGGTCGTATTTCGGGATCTCCTCCCGGGAGTGGGGTCTCAAGCTCACCGAAGCGCAGCGCGAGCGCTGGAACGCCGCGGCGCTGCATGTTCCCAGC
>JAAYVL010000082.1 GCA_012517205.1 Verrucomicrobiota bacterium | reverse complement strand
GCCCGCGGGCGCCCCGCCCCCGGCGGCCGCCGCGGGCGGCTTGCCGGACCTGCTCGGGCCGGCGGAGGTCGCGCGCGCGCTGGGCGTCAGCGAGGCGGACGTGCTGGAGACGCTGGAAAAGGGCGAGCTGAAGGGCAAGAAGATCGGCTCCACCTGGCGCGTCTCCCGGGCCGCGCTGGATGAGTTCCTCAAGAGTTGACGGGGCGGCGCGGCGCCCGGGAGCGGCGGGAGGCTCCCCGGTTACCGGCGCGGCCCCGGGGCGATTTTCGTAACTGGATGCGGCGCCATGGTTGAAGCCACCGCACAGCAAAAGTTCTCCTGCCCGGCCTGCGGCGCCGAGGCACAATGGAATCCCGCCCGGCAGGCGCTGATCTGCGCCTTTTGCGGCACGACTTCGCCCGCGCAGGTCAAGCTGGACGCCACCGGCGGGCAAACCATCCAGGAGCATGACCTGGTCCGCGCGTTGCGGGCGATCCCCGATGACGCGCGCGGGTGGCAGGCGCGGAAGACCTCGGTGCGCTGCCAGAGCTGCCAGGCCATTTCCGTTTTCGATCCCGAGCGCGTGGGGCAGCGGTGTGATTTCTGCGGTTCTTCCGCGCTGGTGCCGTATGAGGAGATCAAAGCGGCGTTCCGGCCCGAAAGCCTCTTGCCGATGCAGGTCAGCGAGGCCCAAATCCGGGAGACGATTCGCGAGTGGTATCGCAGCCGCTGGTTCGCGCCCAACCGGCTCCGGCGCGCCGCGCTGACCGACACCGTCAAGGGGCTGTATATTCCGTATTGGACGTTCGACGCCCAGGCGCACGCGGATTGGACGGCGGAATCGGGCTACTATTATTTTGAGACGGAGACTTACCGGGACGCCGCCGGCAAGCTCCAGACCCGGCAGGTGCGGAAGGTGCGCTGGCAGCCGTCCGCGGGGGAGGTGGACCAGTTCTTCGATGATGAGCTGGTGGCCGCTTCGCGCGGGGTGCAGCCGGAGCTGCTGCGCAAAGTCGAGCCGTTCCCGACGGAACAGTTGCGGGCTTACGAGGCGGGGTATTTGGCCGGCTGGGTGGTGGAGCGGTATCAGCTTGACCTCGTGGGCGCGGCGCAGCAGGCGCGCGCGGCGATGGACCGCCAGATGCACGCCCTCTGCGCGCGGGCGGTGCCGGGCGACACGCACCGGAACCTGAATGTATGCACGAGCTATTCCCGGCAGACGTTCAAACACATCCTGGTCCCGGTCTGGCTGCTCACCTACCACTACGGCCCGCGGGCGTTTCAGGTGGTCATCAATGGCTTCACCGGGGCCATGGCCGGCCAATACCCCCGGAGCTGGGTGAAAATCACGTTCGCCGTGCTGGCGGGGCTGCTGGCCCTGGGCGCGCTGGTGTGGCTGGCGGGGCGCTGAACCGCCGCGCGGCCCGGCGGCGTCAGCGGCCCGGCGCCGCCGCCCGCAGCCAATCCAGGCGGACGCGCCGGAGCCGCAGCCGGTTTGCGCCCTGGTCGCCCAGGCCGCGGAAATCAAAATAGCCCAGCAGCGCCGCGTCCTCGACGAAATGAATGGCCGTGTAGCAGTACATGCCCTGGGGATCGTCCTCCAGGAGCCGGCGGGCGGGCCAGGTTTTGCCCGCATCGAAGGAAAGCGCGGCCACGAGGGGAGTGCGCCGCCCCGGGGGAAACGGAAAGGCGCCGGAGTGATCGTTGAAGACCGCCAGCAGGTCGGCGGAGCCGGGCACGCGCTTGAGGCTGGCGGGCGAGGCGGGCGACTGGAGCGAGGTCGGCGCGGGCGGCGGCCACGACCGCCCGGCGTTGGTCGAGACGCAGCCCCATTGCGCGCCCAGGTCGGTCCGCGCCCAGGTCAGGACGCGGCCGTCGGCCAGCTCCACCACCCCCGGCTCTTGCAAGCCGGTGCGGCTGGGGAGCGGCGCGGCCCACCAGTCATCGGCCTCGCGCCAGGTCCGCCCCTCGTCATCCGAGAGATACCACAGGTCCAGCGCGCGGGAATCCCAGGAGTGGGAATCCGCCGGGTTGGAGCGGCGCGCGCGATGAAACGCCACCGGCGCGATCAGCCGGCCCTGGCGGAGTTGGATGACCCGGTCATTGTTCAGCACAAAGTAGCCGGGCGCATCCACCACCCGCACGGGCGCGGACCAGGTCCGGGCTTCATCGGTTGAAAGCCGCATCCAGGGGCGGCAATCGTGCCAACTGTTCTTGATGAGATAGAACAGCGCAATCTTTCCGCTCTGGAGCCGCAGCAGCGACACGCTCATCACGTTCCGGTGGCCGGTGTTCTCCACCACCACCTGCGGCGCGCGGCTCCACGTCCGGCCGGCGTCGTCGGAATAAACGGACACGATCCGGGCGGGGCTTTCATCCGCGCCGCCGCCGTAGAACTGGGTGTAGCAAAACAGAATGCGGCCGGTCTGGAGCGTCACAAAGGCGCCCTCGGAATTGCGCGGGTTTTCCGGGGTGGACTCGATGTCCAGCACCACGCGGTTCCCGGCGTCCGGCGCGTGCTCGGCGGCCGGCAGCGGCAGCCCGGGCAGCGCAAGCAGGAGCGCCAGCCAGCCGCGGCGGCCGGCCCGGAGCGGCCACCACTTTTTCCAATCGGAGCGCGGGAGTCTGAATCGCTTCATGGCCAAAGGAATGGTCGGCTCACGATAGCCGCCGCGCCCGCCCGGGGAAAGGCCGAAAGCGGGCCGCGCGGGCGGAGGCGGACGGCGGGAACGCTATTGCTTCTCGAATTCGATCGCCCCGTCCCGGGCGACGGCCTTGATGCGGTCGCCGGGCTTGAACTCGCCGCGCAGCAGCCGGGTGGCCAGCGGGTTCAACACCAGGTCCTGGATGGCGCGTTTGAGCGGGCGGGCGCCGAATTGCGGGTCGAAGCCTTCCCGGGCAAGCAACTGCCTGGCGGAGCGGTCCACCACCAGGCTGAGCTGCTGTTGCGCCAGGCGCTTTTCCAATCGCTGCAGTTGAATCTCCACGATGCGGCCCAGGTGCTGTTCGTCCAGGTTGTGGAAGATGATGATGTCATCCACGCGGTTGAGGAACTCGGGCCGGAAGTGCGCCTTGAGCTCCAGCTTCACCAGGCGCTCCAGCTCCGCCTCGGCTTGCGGGCTGCGGGCGGAGTTTTCCGCCCGGGCGTAGAACTCCTGGATGACCGGCGAGCCGAGGTTGCTGGTCATGATGATCAGGGTGTTGCGGAAATCCACGGTGCGGCCCTGGCCATCGGTGAGGCGGCCGTCGTCCAGCACTTGCAGGAGGATGTTGAAGACATCGTGGTGGGCCTTCTCAATCTCGTCGAACAGCACCACGCTGTAGGGCCGGCGGCGAATGGCCTCGCTGAGCTGCCCGCCCTCCTCGTAGCCGACGTAGCCGGGCGGCGCGCCGATGAGGCGCGCGACGGCGTGCTTCTCCATGTATTCGCTCATGTCAATGCGCGCCATGGCGTTCTCGTCGTCAAACAGGAACTCGGCCAGCGCGCGCGCGGTCTCGGTTTTGCCGACGCCGGTGGGGCCGAGGAAGATGAACGAGCCGATGGGGCGGTTGGGTTCCTGCAGCCCGCTGCGCGACCGGCGGACGGCGTTGGCGACGGCCTGGACGGCCTCCTTTTGCCCCACCACCCGCTGCTCCAGCCGCTCCTCCATCCGGACCAGTTTCTCGCGCTCGCCCTCCAGCATCCGCGCGACGGGAATGCCCGTCCAGGCGGCGACGACCTTGGCAATGTCCTCCTCGGAGACCTCCTGCGCGAGCAGGCGCTGGCCCTGGGGTTTTTCGTGCAGCGTCTTTTCCGCCGCCGCCAGTTTCTTCTGCAGTTCGGGCAGGCGCCCGTACTGGATTTGGGCCGCGAGGTTTAAATCGTTGCGGCGCTGGGCCTGCTCCAGCTCCAGCTTCGTCTGCTCGATCTGGCTGTTGATAATGCTGACGGCGTTGATGGCCGCCTTTTCGTTCTGCCATTGGGCTTTCAACTGCCGGGACTGCTCTTTGAAATTGGCGAGGTCCTGCTCCAGCTTCTGGAGCCGCTCGCGCGAGGCCTCGTCCTTTTCCTTCCGGAGCGCATTCTGCTCGATCTCCAGTTGCTGGATTTGGCGCTCCAACTGGTCAATCTCGGTCGGCAGGGAATCCAGCTCCATGCGCAGCCGCGAGGCCGCCTCGTCAATCAGGTCAATCGCCTTGTCCGGCAGGAAGCGGTCGGCGATGTAGCGATGCGAAAGCGTCGCCGCCGCCACCAGCGCCCCGTCCTGGATGCGCACCCCATGATGCACCTCGTAGCGCTCCTTGAGGCCGCGCAGGATGGCGATGGTCGCCTCGACGCCGGGCTCGGACACCAGCACCGGCTGGAAGCGCCGCTCCAGCGCCGGGTCTTTTTCGATGTGCTTGCGGTATTCATCCAGCGTGGTCGCGCCGATGGCCCGCAGTTCGCCGCGGGCCAGTTGCGGTTTCATAATGTTCGCCGCGTCGGTCGCGCCCTCCGCCGCGCCCGCGCCGACCAGGGTATGCAGCTCGTCAATGAACAGGATAATCTTCCCCTCGTTGGCCACGATCTCTTTGAGAAACGCCTTCAGCCGGTCCTCGAACTCGCCCCGGTATTTGGCGCCGGCGATCATGGCGCCCAGGTCCATGGCCACCAGGCGTTTCTGCTTGAGCGTCTCCGGCACGTCGCCGCTGATGATCCGCCGCGCCAGACCCTCGGCGATGGCGGTTTTGCCGACCCCCGGCTCGCCGATGAGCACCGGGTTGTTCTTGGTGCGCCGGGTCAGCACCTGCATCACCCGGCGGATCTCGTCGTCCCGCCCGATGACCGGGTCAATTTTGCCCTGGCGCGCCAGCGCGGTCAGGTCGCGGCCATATTTATCCAGCGCCTGGAACTTGTCCTCCGGGTTGGCGTCGGTCACGCGCTGGTTTCCGCGCAGATCGGCGAGCGCCCGCAAGACAACCTCGCGTTTGAGGTTGTGGGCCTGGAAAATCTTTTTCAGCGCCGGCCCGCCCTTGTCGAGCAGCCCCAGCAGCAGGTGCTCGGTGCTGAGGTAGTCGTCCTTGAGCTTGCCCGCCTCGGCCTGCGCCGCGTCCAGCGCCTGCTTGAGGCTGGGGCTGAGATACACGTCCAGCGAACTGGCGCCCTGGACTTTATGGCGGCGGGCCAGTTCGCGCTCCAGTTCCGACTGGAGCTGGGGCAGGGCGACGCCGATCTTTTTCAACAAATCCGGGATCAGGCTTTCCGTCTGGCCGATCAGGGCCAGCAGCAGGTGCTCGCCATCCACCTCCTGGTGCGCGTGCTGGCGCGCGATCCCTTGCGCGTTTTGCAGCGCCTCCTGCGATTTGATCGTAAAGCGGTCGAATTGCATATCCGCTAATGATACGGGAGAACCGGCTCCGGCTCAAGTCCGGGCGGCGGGGCGGGCGGCGGCGGCGGCGCGTATTTTGTTCGTGCTTTTTTCCCCCGGCCCCCTTTAATAACGGCCAGTATGTTGATCTGGCTACTGGTTTTGGTGCTGCTGGCGTCGCTGGCGGGAATTGGCTACCGGCAGGGCGTGGTGCGCGTGGCATGTGCTTTGGTGGGCATTTTGATGGGCGCCTTGCTGGCCGGCCCCCTGGGGAAACCGCTCCGGCCGCTGCTGGTGGCGCTGGGTTTGAAGACGCCGCCGCTGGCATGGCTGCTGGCGCCGGTGGCCGCCTTTTTGCTGGTCTCCATCCTCTTCAAGGTCGCCGGCTATATGGTGCACCAGAAGGTGGACGTTCATTTCAAATACCATGCCGGCGACCTGCGGCTGGCGCTCTGGGAACGTCTGAGCCGGCGGCTGGGCCTGTGCCTGGGACTCTGCAATGGGGTCATTTACATAATCCTGATTGCGGTGGCGATTTACCCGTTGAGCTACTGGAGCTTCCAGATGGCGACGGAAGACCAGGACCCCAAGTGGATGCGCCTCGTCACCCGGCTGGGCCAGGACCTGCAGCGCACCGGGTTTGCCAAAGTCGCGTGGGCGTTCAACCCGATGCCGCCCGTCTGGTATGATTCCGCCGACCTGGCCGGCTTGATCTACCACAATCCCCTGAGCCAGGCGCGGCTGTCCCGCTACCCGGCTTTCCTCAGCCTGGCCGAGCGCCCGGAGTTCCAGGAGATGGCGCGCGACGCGAACTTCAGCGAACTGCTGCTGGGGCGCGCGCCGATCCTGAAGATCCTCGAACATTCCCGGGCGCAAGCCGTGCTGCAAAACCCCGAGCTGATGCGCCAGATCTGGGACACCGTGGTGCCGGACCTCAAGGACCTGCCCGTTTTCCTGGACACCCGCAAATCCCCCAAGTACGACCCGGAGCGGATTCTCGGGCGCTGGATTTTTAACGGGAACGCCACCATGGTCCTGTTCCAGAAGGGCCGGCCCAATATCACGTCCAAGGAAATGCGGGCCTGGAAACAGTGGATGCTGGCCGTCTTTGCCAAGACCAGCTTTGTGGCCATGACGGACAAGCAGGCGATCCTCCGGGAAGTGCCGCCCTTGAAACTGCCCGCCCCCGGGGTGGTCCCGACCGGCGGAGCCCAAACCCTCAATGGCGAGTGGGAGAACCTGAACGGCAAATATCAGCTCAGCCTGTCCGGCGGCAGCCGCACGGAACAACTGGCCGCCACCATCGAAGGCGACCGGATGACGATTGCGTCGAAAGAGATGGGAATCGTGTTCGACCGGGAAGATTGATCCCGCACTGAGCCCGCGTTAATCCCGCGGCTCAGTTCCCGCCCGAAAAGTTAAAGCTGGCCGGCTGCGCCCGCAGCTGCGTCAGGTCTCCCAAAAACGCTCCCTCAGCCGGCATGGCCGTCAACGGGTTCGCATCCGGCCTTTCCGCCAGCGTCCCGGCCCCGGTCAGGAACGGGTGCCCGCCCATGGTATTCGTCGCCAGGGCCGCTCCATCCGCCGCCGTTTCCGCCACGGGGATCAAAGCAAAATTCGTGACCTCCGTCTTATCGGAGTAGATCATGCCCGCCAGCAGCAAAGCGCAGACCGCCACACCGGAGACCCCGGCCAGGATGGGCCGGGCTTCCAGGGCCGCCCAAATGCGCCGCAGCCAGGGAGCCTCCCACAGCAACCGCTCGATGAACGCGGATTCCTCGCCGCGCTCGCCCGACCGGATGCGAATGATCACCTGCTGGGAGAAGTCCTGGAAATAGCCCGGCGGCGGCTGCTCATAGCGCTTGAGGGCCAGCAACCGGCGCAACGGCTCAAAGTTTTGGGTGTCCTGACTCATACTCAACTCAAATAATCCGCCAACAGCGCTTGCAACTGCTGCCGGGCGTAAAACAAGCGAGACCGCACCGTGCCGACGTGGCAATCCATAATTTTGGCAATCTCTTCATGCGATAGGCCCTGCACATCGTGCAGCGTCACTACCAATCTATGTGGTTCTGACAACTTCTGCAGGGCCGCGTTCAATTTTTCCTGCAGCTCCGCCAGCCCCGCCTCGCGCCGCGGCGTCTTCTCGGAAATCAACGCGACCAGGTCGGGATCGTTCTCCGCGTTGAAATCCAGATCATCCAGGCTCATCTGGGATTGATGCTTCCGCTGCTTGAGAAAGTTCAGCGTCTTGTTGACCGCGATGCGGTAGATCCAGGTGTAAAAACTGGAGCCGCCCCGGAACGAGCCCAGGACCTGAAAGGCTTTGATAAAGGTTTCCTGCGCCAGGTCGTTGGCGTCCTCATGATTGGCGGTCATGTGGTAGATGGTGGCGTAAATGCGCTCCTGATGCCGGCGCACCAACTCATCATACGCCTTCAAGTCGCCCCGTCGCGCCCGCGTCACCAGCGCCAGCTCCTGGTCCGGGGTGAGTTCCGGCAGCGCGGCCGGCTTGCCGTCCGGCTCGCGGGCCGGCGGGGGCGCTTTGCGGCTGGCCGGTTCCGCCATAATCATAGACCGCGCGCCGGCGCCGGTCGCAACCCCTCGGCCTGCTGCCCCAGGTAATCCGCAAGCGCCAGCAAGCTGTCACGCGGGGTGGCAGCCGGCAAAACCTGCAACGCCTGGCGCGCGGTTTCCAGATACTGATGGAAAACTTCGAGGGACGCCGGGAAGGCCTGGTAGCGGGCGAGCAGCGCCGCCAGGCGATCAATCGCGCCCGCCTGCCAGGCTTCGACCAGGCCCTGCAACAGCTTGCGGTCGGCCGCGTTCGCGCGCTCCCAGACCAGCAGCACCGGCAGCGTCAGCTTGCCCTTGGCCAGATCCCGGCCCAAATCCTTGCCGGCCGGCGTTTCCGATCCGAACAAATCCACGCAATCATCATACACCTGGTAGGCCGTGCCCAGGGCGAGGCCAAACCGGCGCAAGGCCGCCTGCGGCTCCCCGCCGACGCCGCTCAGCCGGGCGCTCAGCTCGCAAGCCAGCGCGAACAGCTCGGCCGTCTTCATCTCCAGCACCTTGAAATACCCCGCGCGGCCCAGGCGGAAATCCCGCCGGTGCTGGATTTGCAGGAGTTCCCCCGAGCACACCGTATTGGTGGCCGACGCCACCGCGCGGCAAATCTCGGGCGTGGGAAAATCCGCGGCCAGCTTCAAGGCGTGCGCAAACAGGCAATCCCCGAACAGGACGGCGCGCTCGTTATCCCAGTGCGCGGCCAGCGTCGGCTGCCCGCGGCGCATCTCCGCCTCATCAATCACATCGTCATGCACCAGGGTGGCCAGGTGAACCAATTCAATAATCGCCGCCACCGTCACATGGTCGTCCGTGACCTTGCCCAGCGCCCGGCCCGTCAGGGCCACCAGCGCCGCCCGCAAATGTTTGCCCTGGCCATTGAGCGCGTAGTGGGCATAGCCGGAGAGATGCGAATCAAACGCGGCAACCTGCTGGGTCAGCCGTTGCCCCACCGCGGCCAGAAACGGCTCCACGGGACGGATAATCTGCTTCCAATCACCGGGCAATTCCGCCTGGAACACGGCAGCAGTTGGGGCACAGACCGCTTTGGAATCAACGGCAAACATGTGTGCAAAATCTAAGATTGCCAACCAGACAAGTCAAACCCCTTATCCGGCGCAATCAAGCCTCCCGCAAAAGCAAATCCCCGCCCGCGATCCTCCCCCGCCACCCCCACGCTCCTGCCCGACCTTCGGCGCCGCCCAGGCGCGCCCACACGGAACCCGCCCCGCCGCAAAACCTTCCCCGCGCCTGCGGCCCGCGCCCCGCCCGGTTTCGCCCGCGCCATGACCACACCCCCGCTCGCCCCGAACCCGCCAATCGGCAAACCATTACCCAACCTCCGTCATGCAGCCATCCCAGACCCCAACCCCGCAATCCCCCGCCAGCGCCAGCTTCCCAATGGCGTTCTCCCCCCATCCCAAAGCGCCGTGTACAAGGGGTGTACAAGGGATGCTCACCGGATGCACATAGGATTTAACGTTGATCATCCGGTGGGCATCCCTTGTACACCCCTTGTACACGGCTTGCTGGTAGCTACGGATAAGCCTGGAATGGCGGCAGTTAGCTTGAAAATGACGGGAGGATTGATTTGTGGGATCGAAAGTTGGGAACTGTCCAATAATTGGACAGTTTTATGGGAGGAGGGAGGAAGCGGATAATTGTATTATCCCCGTTCCAAATGCGCGGTCCTGGCTGGTTTTGATTCTGCCGGAGGTGTTGCCTGCCCGGCGCAAAGGCCGTCCGGGCTTGGACCCCGCCGGGCGGCTGCCGGTTCCGCTTTGGCCGGGCAGGGGGGCGGCCTGGCTCCTTTCCACTTTCCGGCGCTTCCAAGGCCATGCTCGCTGAGGTGTTCCTTCTTCCGGTTTGGGGTTGCCGGCAAGGGTCGTGGCCGTGGGGGCCGGGGGTGGCGTCGGTGTTTTACAGGTTTCCGAACGGGCAGAGTCAGGTATCTTACGGATGTGGCAACGTTCTTTGGACAACCGATCGAACTGCCGGCGCTCAACCAGGTCCTGGTTCCGGATCTTTGGCAGCAACAGGCGGTCGCCGCCCTGCGTGACGGCCAGGATGTGGTTGTTCAGGCGCCCACCGGCGCGGGCAAGACGCTGATCTTCGAGTTGTGGTCCAACCAGGGCAGGAACCGCGGGCAGGCGATTTATACCGTGCCGACGCGCGCGCTGGCCAACGACAAGCTGGCGGAATGGCGGGGGCAGGGTTGGGATGTGGGGATAGCCACCGGCGACCTGGCGGAGAACCTGGGCGCGCCCGTGGTGGTGGCCACCCTCGAGACGCAGAAGAATCGTTTGATCCGGGGGGAGGGGCCGGTGCTGCTGGTGGTGGATGAGTACCAGATGCTGAGCGATCTGGATCGGGGGCTGAACTACGAGCTGGCCATTGCCCTGGCGCCGCCGCAGACGCAGTTGCTGCTGCTCAGCGGCAGCGTGGGCAATCCGCAGGATGTGGTCAAGTGGCTGCGCCGGCTGGGGCGCCAGGCGCTCCTGGTGCGCTCCGATCAGCGCCCGGTGCCGCAGGAGGAGGTCTATGCCAACCAACTGAGCTACCAGGTGCCCAGCGAGATTCGCGGCTACTGGCCGCGGCTGGTGGCCAAGGCGCTGGCGGAAGACCTGGGGCCCATCCTGATCTTTGCGCCGCGGCGGCAGGCCGCCGAAGCCATGGCGGGCGAGCTGGCGCGGCAACTGCCCAACCCCAACCCGCTCCCGCTCAGCGCCGGGCAGAAACTGCTGGTGGGCGACCCCCTGGCCCGGCTGCTCAAAAGCCGCGTCACGTACCATCACAGCGGCTTGAGCTATGGCGCGCGGGCGGGGGTCATCGAGCCGCTGGCCAAGGCCGGCCAACTGCGGGTGGTGGTGGCCACCATGGGCCTGGCCGCCGGCATTAATTTCTCGCTGCGCAGCGTCGCGCTGGCCGCCGAGTCCTACCGCCGCGACGAAGCGGAGCAGCTCATCCAGCCGGATGAGTTGCTGCAAATGTTCGGCCGCGCCGGGCGGCGGGGCCTGGACGAGACGGGCTACGTCCTGATCAGCGCCAATGAACTGCGCCTGCTGGACGCGCATCCGTGCCATCTGGCGCGCAGCGGCGCGGTGGACTGGGCGGCGCTGCTGGGGCTGATGACCACCGCCGCCCAGCAGGGCCGCAACCCGTTCCGCGAAGCCGTCCGCGCCCAGGAACGGCTCTTCACCATCAAGCCGATTGTCCTGGGCGTGGAGGAATCCCTGCGCCACCCGGAGGCGCCTTGCGGCCTGCAGACGGACGCCGAGCGGGCGCGTCATGTCCGCAAGCGCGTGCGCGAGATGCGCAACAGCCGGGGGGAATGGGAAACTTATCCGGCGCCGGTGCCGGTGCCGGTGCGGGAGGTGTGGGTGATGCGGCGGACGGAGGGCGCGCCGCCGGAGGCCGCCGCGCCGCCGCCGGCCGATGCCTCCCCGCCCGGGCCGCCCGTCCTGACGCCGGCCCTGCTCACGCCCGCGGCCCTCGAAAAGGTTGGCACGGGCAGCCTGTGCGTTCTCGCGGAGGACGCGCAGGGCCGGACGTACGGCCGCGCCGTGACCATCGCCGACCGGCTGGGTTCCGGGCGCGTCCTGCTGGCCAAGTGGATTCGCCGTCTGACCAACTGGCACGGGCGGCAGGTGGCGGCGGAGGTGTGGGAGGGGAAGCTGGTTCCCCTGGTGAAAGAAAAGCTGGCGCAGCAGCGGACGCCGGTCGTCGCGCTCCGGGAGCAGGAGCGGCGCATCCTGGCCCTGGTCAGCCTGGCCGAGCTGACCCTGCGGGTGCCGGTGGATCGGCATGGCGTCGCGCTTTGGCGGCCGCCGGAGCGCGAGGTGCTCCCCGCCGACTGCGCCCGCTGCGCGCTGGTGGCGGTGTGCCGCCAACTGCCCACCCGCACGGGCGCCGCGCTGCTCTGGCGGCGGCTGGGGCTGGTGGATGCCACGGGTGTGCCCACGCTGCGCGGGCGGGTGGTGAGCGCCTTCACCCAGGGGGACGGCCTGGCCATTGCCGCGGCGCTGGAAGATGAAACCTATGCACTGGACGAGTTGATCTATGACCTGGCCAACCTGGCGGCGGGGTTCCGGTTCGCCGGCGAGGAGGTGAATCGCTGGGGCGGGCGGCTGGGGCAGGTGTGCCACGCGCGGTATGGGCTGCAGAGCATTCCGGGCTACCTCGAGAACGGGGTGCCGCCCAATTACGGCGCGGGGGCGGAGCAGATCGTGGCCGCGGTGCACCGGAACCCGGCGAGCAAGCAGGGCTGGATTACGGAGGTGCTGGGGGCCGGCGATATTGACCGGATGATTATCGAGTGGCGCAGCCTGCTGCGGCAGATTACGCACGCCCCCGACCTGGAATGGCCGCGGTGGCGCGCGCTGCAGGTCCTGGCCCGGAGCGTCCTCAATGAAACCGAGTCGCCCACGCTCACGGACCTGCCGCCGCTGGAGCCCCACCAGACCCGGCGCGTGGATCACCGGCTCCTGCTGCGGCGGCATTAACGCGGCCGCCGGAAGCCCCGGGAGACCGCCGCCCCGCCGGGGCGGGACGCCCGGGCGGGGGGAAGAGGATTAGCGCCGGTCGCGCCGGCCGCGCCGGCCGCGCCGGTTGCGGCGGGAACCGTGGTCGCCGCCGTGCTGCCCGTCCCGATCGCCGCCGGAGTGTTCCGGCGGGCCGCCGTGGGTTTCGTCGTCATCGGGGAACCGGCCGGCGTCGCCGTCCGGAGCGGGCGCGCCGTCCGCCGCGGCGGGCGCGCCGTCGGCGGGAGCGCCGCCCATCTGTTGGTCGCGTTCGGCCATGGCGGCGCGGCGCGAGAGGCGCACGCGGCCTTTTTCGTCCACGCCGAGGCACTTGACCCAGATTTCATCGCCCATTTTGACGATGTCTTCGACCTGTTTGACGCGGAAGTTGGCCAGTTCGCTAATGTGGACCAGGCCGTCCTTGCCGGGCAGGAACTCGACGAAGGCGCCGAACTCCTTGATGGTGACCACCTTGCCGCGGTAGAGCTTGCCGACCTCGGCCTCGGCGACCATGCCCTGGATGGCGTCCACGGCAATTTTCATCCCGTCGGCGGAGACCGAGTAGATGTTGACGGTGCCGTCGTCCTCGATGTTGATTTCGCAGCCGGATTCCTCGACCAGTTTCTTGATGTTCTTGCCGCCGGGGCCGATGAGCAGGCCGATCTTCTCGGGGTTGATCTTGAGGGTGGTGATGCGCGGGGCGTATTTGCTGATCTCGGGCCGCGGGGCGGCCAGGGTCCGGGCCATCTCGGCCAGCACGTGCAGGCGCGCCACGCGCGCCTTTTCCACCGTCTCGGCCATCAGGGCGTGGGGGATGCCGGGCAGCTTGAGATCCAGTTGGAAGCCCGTGATGCCCTTCTCGGTGCCGGCGATCTTGCAATCCATGTCGCAGAAGGCGTCCTCCCAGCCGATGATGTCGGTCAGGAGCTTGTAGTTTGCGAGCTTGCCCTGGGAGTCGTACTCGGTGCATAAGCCGATGCTGATGCCGGCCACGGGGCGGGTGATCGGCACGCCGGCATCCATCAAGGCCAGGCACCCGCCGCAGACGGAGGCCATGGACGAAGAGCCATTGGATTCCATGATCTCGCAGGTGACGCGCAGGGAGTAGGGATAGGTCTGGATGGGCACCATGGGCTCGAGCGACCGCTCGGCCAGGGCGCCGTGCCCGATCTCGCGCCGGCCCGGGCCGCTGATGCGGCCGGTTTCGCCGACGGAGAAGTTCGGGAAATTGTAGTGCAGGATGAACTTCTTTTCGGTGGCGCCGCCGGTGTAGGCGTCAAATTCCTGCGCGTCTTCCCCGGTGCCCAGCGTGCAGAGCGTGATGGCCTGGGTTTCGCCGCGCTGAAACAGCGCCGAGCCGTGCGCCCGCGGCAGGAGGCCCACTTCGCTGACGATGGGCCGGACGGTGTCGAAGTCGCGGCCATCCAGGCGCCGGCCCTGCCGCAGGATCAGGCCGCGGACGGCTTCCTTCTGGATGTAATAGAAGGCGTCCTTGAGCACGAACTCGGTCACCCGCTCCGCGCCAAACTTTTCGACCAGCTTCAGGCCCACTTCCTCCGTGAGGGCCGCGACCGCGGCTTCGCGGGCCAGTTTGCCGGGCGTCAGCAGCGCCGCGATGATGCGGTCGCCGGCCAGGGTTTTGGCTTCCTGGAGGATTTCCTCGGGCACGATATTGAGCGTGATTTGGCGCTTGGGCTTGCCGACGCGGGCGGCCAGCTCTTTCTGCACGGCAATGGCCGGCTGAATGGCCTCGTGGCCGAACTTGAGCGCGGCGTTAAAGTCCGCCTCGCTGATTTCCCGGGCCGACCCCTCATACATGACGAGGTCGGTTTCGTTGCCGACATAGACCAGGTCCAGGTCGCTTTCGAGCATCTGGCTGTGGGTGGGGTTGGCGATGAACTGGCCGTTGACGCGGCCCACGCGGACCGCGCCCAGCGGGCCCGCCCAGGGGATGTCGCTGACCATGAGGGCGGTCGAGGCGCCGATGACCGCCAGCATGTCCGGGTCGTTGTCGCCGTCGGCGCTCAGGACGATGCTTTGGACCTGGACTTCGTTGTACCAGCCTTTGGGGAAGAGCGGGCGGATGGGGCGGTCAATGAGCCGCGAGGTGAGGATTTCCTTTTCGGTGGGGCGGCCTTCGCGTTTGAAATAGCCGCCCGGGAACTTGCCCGCCGCCGCGGCCTTTTCCCGGTAATCCACGGTCAGCGGAAAGAAATCCTGGCCGGGTTTGGGTTTGGTGGCGGCCACGGCCGCGACGATGACGATGGTTTCCCCGAGCTGGACGCTGACCGCGCCGTCGGCTTGTTTGGCGAGTTTCCCCGTTTCGATGATGAGCTGTTTGTCCCCCACCGGGGCAATGACTTTCTCTGACATAATACTCTACTTCCCGCCGCCGCCGAGGAACTTCAGTGAATCCCGAAAACGTTCGGGACTGAATGAAATCACCCGGGGCAACGGAGCTTTCTTTTACGCGAGGGTTAAGGGTGCCAGCCGGGCTGTCCGCGTTTGCCAGCCTGGTTGAATCAAGGTTTCCGCACCTGCCGGTTCATTTTGAATCCTTCGCTCACAGGTCGGCGGAGGCGCAATTATTTGCGCAGTTTAAGTTTCCGGGTGACGGTCTGGTAGCGATTCACGTCAATGGAGCGCAGGTAATCCAACAGGCGCCGGCGCTGCCCGACCATCATCAGCAGGCCGCGGCGGGAACTATGGTCTTTGGTGTTGTTTTTCAGATGCTCGGTCAGATGGTTGATGCGCTGCGTGAGCAACGCAATTTGCACATCCGCCGAGCCGGTGTCCCGCTCGTGCAGCTTGAATCCATCTATCGTTTTCGCTTTCACTTCCATACTTTCAAGTCCAGCCAATCAGTCCTTCATTTAATATTCGAGGCCGAGTCTAGGCCCCCGGCCCCGGAGTGTAAAGCCCTTTCCACAATTCCCGGGAAAAAGCGCGGAACGGCGGCGGGGGGCGCGGACCGGCCCCGTTGCCGCGGCGCGCCCCGGGAACGGCGGCGGGGAGCGACCGGCGGGGGGCGGCGGCCGGGCCGGGCCGGAGTGTGCCGGGGGCGCGGGGCTCAGGGAATGAAGGCTTCCCGCTGGCGAAACGGTTTGTTCTCCGGCTCGGTCGGCTTGATGAACAGAAAGCTCAGATTGCGTTTGATCCACGGGCCGGTCAGCGACTTGTCAAAAACCGAGGCTTGCACCGTGTGGAGCGTGGGGAAGAAATCGCTGCCGTACACTTCATCCTGGAACTGTTCCATGGCGCGGACTTCGGTCGGGCTGAAGTAGCGGGCGTTCAACAGCGCCAGCGCCGCCAGCAGGATGCAGCCCAGGCGCACCATGCCCGAGCCCATGCCCAGGTAATACTCCGCGCGCCCGAACACGTCGCTCCCCACCAGCTTGCCGCCCAGGAGGCGCTGGATTCCGGCAAACAGCAGCACGATCAGCACCGCGCAGCCGACATACGCCAGCACGTAGCAGGACAGCCGCCCCAGGAGGGTGGTGTATTGCCCCAGCATCCGCCCCGCCGGCTCGTAAATAAACGCGCACCCAAAGACGATGGCCAGCCACTTGAGCAGGCGCAGCAGTTCCTCGGACATGCCGTATTTCCGGCCCTTGTAAATGCCCAGCCCCAGCATGGCGATGACCACCACGTCGAACACGTTAATCGGCAACTGACTAAAGCTCATAAGTTTGTCCCGTCATGCGCATCCCCGGGAGGGATGCGGCGAGGGACTTGGTAGCCAGTTTGGTGCCATGTGGAAGCGCCGGGGAGGGAAGCGAAACCTCCGCCCCGGGGGACGTGCGGCGCGGCCCCACGCCCGGCTGGCGGCCGGGAGGGCGCGCACGGCCGCGCCCGGCCTGGTTGTTCGCTGGCGCGGGCGCGGCGGGGCGCCGCCAGCTTTGCGCCGGGGGCATCCACTCCCCCGCGCCGCAGACCGGATTCCGGAACCGGCGGCGGCGCGGCCAGGCGGTCTGTCCCAGGACGGGACAGTTCTGCCCCGTCTCGGTCAGGGTGGCGGGGCGGGGCGGGGGCGGGCTTAATCCACCACCCGTTTGCCGGCCTTGCGGGCCAGGTACTGCGTTTTGATCCAGTTATAGGTCTCGCGCAGCCCTTTATCCAACGGCGTGTTGGGCTCCCAGTGGAGCACCTTCTTGATGAACGTGTTGTCGCTGTTGCGGCCCGCCACTCCCCGCGGCGCGGTGAGGTCGTATTCGCGCTTCAGCTTGACGCCGGCGATTTTTTCGACCTTGGACACCAGCTCGTTGATGGTCACCAGTTCGCTCGTCCCGAGGTTGATGGGGGTGGCGATGAGCTTGTCGCAGTGCATGATCATATCAATGCCCTTCACGCAATCATCAATATACATGAAGCTGCGGGTGGGGGTGCCATCGCCCCAGATGTTGATGGTATGTTTGCCGCTATCCACCGCGGCGATGACCTTGCGGCAGATGGCCGCCGGCGCCTTCTCGCGTCCGCCATCCCAGGTGCCCCAGGGGCCATAGACGTTGTGGAACCGCGCGATGGCCGTCTTCATCCCGCGCTCGGCCCAATACTCCTCGCAGAACATCTCGGAGATCAGCTTCTCCCAGCCGTAGCCGCGCTCGGCCATGGCCGGGTAGGCATCGGACTCCTTGAGGGCGCGCACATTCGGGTCCTGCTGCAGCGTGACATTGTAGGCGCAGGCGGAGGAGGAGAAGAAGTAGCGGCGCGCGCCCGCGCGGTACGCGGACTCGATCATGTGGGTGTTAATCAGCACGCTGCGCAGGCATTCGACGCGAAACCGCTCGATGAAGCCCATGCCGCCCATGTCCGCCGCCAGGTTGTAAACCTCGACCGCGCCCTCGCACAGGCGCCGGCAATTCTCCTCGTCGCTCAGATCCAGGCAGAGAGATTCGACCCCGGGCACGCGCTGATACCAGTCGTAGAGCGGTTTCTTGTCCGCGACCCGGATGCGCGTGAAGCCCTTGTTGCGGAAATAGCGCGCCAGCGCCCCGCCAATGAACCCGCCGCCGCCGCCAATGACAATCAAATCATCCTTCTTGAGCTTGGGATCTTTTTCAACCAGTCGTTTCGTAGCCATAAACTATATTCTAATACTCTGTTCGTTTCTGTTCCGGCGGCTCCGCGCGCGTTGGGCGCCCAAGGCCGGCTGCCACCCGTTGTTTGCCGGTTTAAGTGGCGTTGGACACACACTGCCACCCCGGCCGCCGGTTGACGAGTTAAAAAGAGAGCGGGGCCGGGAAAGGCGGTATTTTTTCCTTTGCATGGGGGGCGCCGAGGCGCTACGTTATGCCCGCCTTGTCCGGTGGTGTAATGGTAGCACAAGAGTCTTTGGAGCTCTTTGTCATGGTTCGAATCCATGCCGGACAGCCATTTCCTCAGGGAAAACACCATCTCCCAGCCCGGCAGCGGCGCCGCCGCGGGGCCGCCAGGCCGGCCGGACGAGGTTCCACACCGGGCCGGGGGGCGCGCCGTTCTTCGCCGGGGCGGGCCGCCGCCGGGGGGCGCGAGCATTCCCGCCGCGGTTTCCACTGGACGGTTGGGCGACCGGTGTTAGAGTGAAAATGGTATGTCAACCAATGCGCCCGTTGTCTCCCGGAAGATCAACTTGCGCCGCCCGGATGTCATGGCGGCAGTTCAGGCCCAGGTGCTGTCGCACTATCGCAGCAGCCTGGTCGAGCGCATTCGCGGCAACGGGTATGTGCTGGCAGCGGGCGACCTGACGGTCCGGCTCGCCAAGGAGTTCGGCTTTTGCTACGGCGTCGAGCGGGCCATTGACCTGGCCTATGCCGCGCGGCAGGTCTTCCCCGATCAGCCGCTCTACATCCTCGGCGAAATCATCCATAACCCGGAGGTCAACGATCAAATCCGCGCGATGGGCATCAAGTTCCTCTCCGGCCGCGAAAAGGACGCGGACATCGCCGACCTGAAGGAGGATGACATTGTCATTATTCCCGCTTTCGGGGTGGAAGTCTCCGTGCGGCAGCAGCTCGAAGCCAAAGGCTGCCGGTTTGTGGATACGACCTGCGGCGACGTCATGAGCGTCTGGAAACGCGTCCGCCAGTATTCGCAGGATAACGTCACCAGCATCATTCACGGCAAGGCCTGGCATGAGGAGACCAAGGCCACCAGCTCGCAAACGAGGGTCAGCGGCGGCGGCCATTACCTCGTCGTCTTCACGCTGGAGGAGACGGACTACGTCTGCAATTACATCCTGCAGGGCGGCGACAAGGCCGCCTTCCTCGAAAAGTTCAAGGGCGCCTGCTCGGAAGGATTTGACCCCGACGTTCACCTCCGGACCATCGGCGTGGCCAACCAAACGACCATGCTGCGGGGCGAAACGGAGGAAGTGCAACGCCGCCTGCGCCGCGCCATCACGCAGAAGTACGGCGAGGCCGGGGTGGAGCCGCATTTCCGCTTCTTCGACACCATTTGCGGCGCCACCCAGGACCGGCAGGATGCCCTGAGCAAGCTCTTGCAGGAGCCGCTGGACTTGCTCCTGGTCATCGGCGGCTATAACTCCTCCAACACCTCGCACCTGGCGGAGATGGGCGAAGCGAAGCTGCCTACTTACTTTATCAAGAACGCCGCCAAGATGGAGTCTGACCGGCTGATTCGCCATTACGACCAGCATAAACATCAGGAGGTCGAGACCCGGGATTGGCTGCCTTCCGGGCGCGCCACCATCGGCATCACGGCGGGGGCCTCCTGCCCCAACAACCTCATCGAGGATGTGATCCGCCGGCTGTTCGCGCTGCGGGGCATTTCGCTCCCGCCGGACGCGGGCGCGTAAGCGGTGCGTGTTTCCGGGCGGTTACGGCTTTCGTTGCGGCTCCAGGGTAAGCTGGCTGTCCCGCACCCGGATGTCCGCCAGTTCTTGCAAAAGCGCCCCGGCCTGCGGCTGGCGGGCGGCCTCCGCCGCCAGGTTCCACTTGCGGATGGCCCGCATATAGATTTCCGGCAGCGGGCGGCCCTTGACCCGGATCGTCTGCGGCCTAATGGCCAGCGCCCCGTTCTGGAAAGACAGGCGGAAGGTCGCGGTCCCGTTCAAGTAACGCCCTTTTAATTGAGGCCACCCGGCTTCTTCCAGCGGCACGCTCAGTTGGCTTTGCAACTGCCCTCCAGCGAGGTGGACATAGACCTTGCCCTTGAATCCCTGCAACCGCGGGTCGTCGGCGATCAGCGCGTTGATTTCATCGGCGCTCAACGTCAGCGCCGGGGCGGGGCGCTGCTCGCGGAGCGCCGCCTCGAACGCCGCGCACCGCCGCTTTAATTGGTTCTTTTCGCTCCGCGACAGCAACGCGGCGGGCAATTCCGCCGGCTGGGAATCGGTGAAGCGCAGCATCGTCTTCCAGGTGTAATGCAGCGCCACCAGCAAGCCGCCCAGCACCAGTAACAGCCCCACCGCGCCGACGAGGCACCCATGGAAAAAACAGCCCCGGCGGCGGGCGGCGGCGGGGGAGCCGGTCATCGGGCTTTCTTATGAAAGCGGAGTTTGGGCGGGATCGGCGGCGGCGGGGGAATCTTCGGCGGTGCCGCGCGCTGAAGGCGTTCCTTTTCCCGGCGCCACGCTTCGTAGGTGGCAGACACCACCGGCGCGGCCGCCGCCGGCGGGGCGGGTGCTTCCGGGGGCGTCAACTTGGCTTCCCACTCCTGGACTTTAGCCGCCAGCCAATCCCCCGCCTGAACGAGGGTCTCGCCGATCTTCTCTTCGGGGAACTTGAGGCCCCCAATCTCCAGGTTGGCGAGCGGCTTCAGGGCATCGAGCGGTTGCCCGGGATCGGCCAAAGCCGGGCTCGGGCGCGGGGCGGCGGAATCGAGCGTTTGATAGCCGTTTACCAGCCAGTCAACCTGGCCGGTCTCGATGTCCACCAATAATCCATGCACGGGGATTTTGGGGCCGATCAGGGGGCTCTGGCGCACGATATCCGCCGCCTTGATGACGTTGGCCCGCTCGCTGCCGAACAAACCGAAGAACTCGTTGAGATTGGGCGGCAATTGGTGCCGTTCCACTCCCAGGCTTCGGAACTGATCCAGGAGCGCCAGGGCGGTGGTTTGGCCCATCGGGCAATCGGTGTGGCCGATGATGGCAATCCCCTGGCCGCCCTCGACGGCGCACGCCAGCGCCAGCGACCGCACGGTGCTGCCCAGGGGGTCGGTGATGATGTTTCCCGCGTTGCGCAGCCAGATGAATTGGTCCTCGGGCACGCCCAGTACTTCGGGCAACAGCGGATTGAGCCGCACATCCAGGCATGTCAAAGCGACGATGGGCAGTTCGCTTGCAAAGTCCGCCGGGCGCAGGCCGGCGCTCGGATCACCCGCCACCGCGCGGTGGTTGGCGTCAATCATGGCTTCAAACAGGCGCATAGCCGTCGCCGGCGAACCGTCCCTACCCGCGGGCTTTCGGGCGGCCCACAAAGAAATAGATCAGCGCACCCAGAACCTGCACCAACACGATAACGAGCACCCAAATGATCTTCTCCGTGTCGCGCAACCCTTTATTCCTGATGGCGTGAATGAGCATCCACACCCAGAACACAAAACAGGCCAGCCCCAAAAGCCCCACCATCAACCCCACAATCCCCGCACCCGCCAAAAGCGATCCTAAATCATCCATAGACGGCCTTCGTTACTTCGGTTTGTCCTCGCCTTTCTCCGCCCCCTTCTTTAGCCCGGGCACCTGTTCGAGCAGCTTCTCGAACTTGATGCCCGTAAGGCTCTCGATGACCGGCGGAAGCTGCGCGACAATCTGGGTCACGTCCCCCGTCAGCTTGCTGGCGCCGCCGCCCGCAGCAGGGCCGGAGTTGATGATGACCATCTTCTCGGTCTTGGCCAGCGGCTCGCTGATCTTGCCGGCCACCTCCGGCAGCACGCGGATGATCATCTCGACCACCGCCGCCTCGTTGTATTGCTTGAAGGATTCGGCCTTGACGCGCATCGCCTCGGCGGTTGCCTTGCCTTGCGCCTCGATGACGGCGGCCTCGGCCAGGCCGCGCGCCTTGTTGGCATCCGCTTCCGCGGTGCCGGTGGCTTTGACCACATCGGCGGCGGCAAACCCGGTTGCCTTGGCCGCGGACGCCGCTCCGGCGGCCTCGGTCTCCAACTGGAACTTGCGGGCGTTGGCCAGGGTTTCCACCTTGTAGCGCTCGGCGTCGGCGGGCTTTTGCACATTGGCCTCCAGTTCCCGCTGTTTGCGCAGGATTTCCTGTTGCTGCAGCTCAATCTGCTTCTGCTTTTCCACGATGTTGACCTGCACCTCTTCGGCCTTCACCAACTGGCCGGTCTTGTATTTCTGCAGGTCATAAGCCAGGTCCGCCTCGGCCTTTTTCTGGTTCACCGCCGCCTGGTATTGCGCGACGTTTGTTTGATAATCCCGCTGCGCCTCGGCGATCTTGGTGTCAGCCAGGAATTTCGCCTCCTGCCCGGCCTGGTTCGCCTGCGCCGAGCGGATGGTCGCGTCGCGGTCGGCCTCGGCCTGCGCGATAATGGCATCCCGTTTCACCTGCGCGATGCGTGGCTTGCCCAGCGCGTCCAAATAGCCCTGGCTGTCCTTGATGTCGCGGATGGTGAAACTGACAATGCCCAGTCCCATGTTGGCCATATCGCCCGCCGCGACCTCCTGCACCTTTTGGGCGAAGGCGTCGCGGTTCTGGTAAATATCTTCCACCGTCATCGTGCCCAGGATCGCGCGCAAGTGGCCCTCGAGCGTTTGCATGGCGATGTTTTTAACGGCCGCGGTGTCCTTGCTCAAGAACTGCTCCGCCGCCGTGGCGATGGAAATATCGTCGCCCTTCACCTTGATCTGCGCCACGCCGTCCACGCGCACCGGCACGCCTTTGCTGGTATAGACTTCCTGCTCCTGCTTCACGTCAATGGTCAGCAACTCCAGCGAAAGACGGTCCACCTTCTCAATAACCGGAATGACAAACGTGCCGCCGCCCTTCCGCACCCGGAAACCGCGCGTCTGCACCATCCCATCCGGGTCCACATACCGATGCCGGCGGCCGGAAACGACGAGCACCTCGTTCGGGCCAACCTTGACATAGCGGCTGGCCCAGATCGCCGCGAAGATAACAATGACAAAAACCAGCCCCACCACCACCGAGGCGACCGTGCCGCCCAGGAGGGCTTCCGCCAGCAGAATGGAATAGTTCGACATAAGCAAAAAGTTAATTGCAGGTTATGGGTTGCGGAATGGAATCAAAGAGGCGCGACATAAAACTGGGTGCCGACGATGTGAACAATCTTCACCGCCTGACCGCTGGCGACCGGGACCCCGCTCTCGGTGCGCGCCGGCGCGGTATAACGCGAACCGGCCTGCACATACGCGATTTCCCCCACGCCCCCGGCTGGAATGGGCGTGATGACCGTGGCGCTCATTCCGACCAGCGTTGCCACGCGCGATTCGCTGGAGGCATCCACCTTGTGAAAAATCGTCCCGAACAGCCACACCACCCCGGCCGCGATGGCCAACGCGCCCAGCAAGGCCAATGGGGCGCTCACCCAGGGGCTCCGGGTGGCTTCCACCCGGGCAAAAATCATCCCCAGCCCGCCAAACGCGGTGATAAAAGCGGTGATCGTCGTGGGGCTGAACGGCGAAAGCCCTGGAACGCCCGCGTCTTGAAAGCCCGCCTCGGCATGTCCGCCCGTCCCCACATCCGCATCCACATCGTGCCCCCCAAACAAGTGGCCCAGGAGCGCGCTGACTACGGCGAACAACAGCCCGGCTCCAAAACAGACCGAATACACTAAAAAGTCCATAGCCCCTCGCTAGTTTGCACGCAGTATAAAACCATGAATCCGCCGGAGGCGCAAGCCGCAACCTTGCCCCCGCCGCCGCCGGCCGGCAATCGCCGCTCGCCCTCCTCCCGAGGTTGCCCGCACTGCCCCGGCTCATCTATGGAACGTCGTTTCATCTGCGCCCCTGGAGCAAACACCAACCGCGCCCGCTTTGCACTTATAATTTTCCGGCCGCTTTATAAACGCCAACCCGGCCGCCGGGAGGTCTCCCGGCGCCGCCCCGCGCCTTTTCATTTGACGCCCCGTCCGAGCCGGGCGATAGTGGGCTAGCAGCCGGATTGAAGCGTCTTCTTCCACAGCGAATGGGCTGGTGGCAGAAACACCCAGAACGGCGGGCGTCTGCCGGGGGGCCTCGGGACCCCGGACGAAACCACCAAACGCACAGAAAGGATATTGCTTTGTGAGCCGAAGATCGAAAAAACCGAAGATGCAGACTTTCCGCTACGTCGCGCCAGCGGCGACCAGCGTGCTGCTGGTTGGGGATTTCACCGAATGGCAGCAGAACGCCCTGGTCATGGAGAAGGGAGCCGACGGAGCCTGGGCCATCAGTGTCAAGCTGCCCCCGGGCAAGCATAGCTACCTGTTCATCGTGGATGGCAAATGGTGCGAAGATCCGGAATGCACCGTGCGCGTGCCCAATCCCTTTGGCGGCCATGATATGGTCCGCGAAGTGGGCTGAACTTCGCCGGTCTGCCGGACCGCGGCGTTAACGCCCCCAAGGCGGCCAACCGGGTTTCCCCGGCCCGGCGGCCATCGTTCCTCCCCCCGGTTGTCGGCGGACGCAAAACGCCCGCTGCCGGGCACCTGACACGCCCGTTCCAACCGCCGCAGCAACCACCCCGGCTGGCAACGCGGGCGCCCGCTTCAGAAGACCACCCGGCAAGCGAACCCGGTTCGCGCTCGCCCGAGCCGGAAAACCGCGTATTTCAGGCTGGCTCCTGGCGCCGTTTTCTGCCCTAATCTGCCGCCTGATATGACGCATTGTCCAACCGTTCCGAACCCGCCGAACCGCCGCCTCTGCCGCGCCCGGCCGCGGATCTGACCCTTGCTTTCCGTCCCCCGAGCGCCCCCATGAAACAGCTCATCCTGATTGATTACGCTATTATTGGCGTCTATGTGCTGGCCTCCTTTGCCATCGGCAACTACTACCTGCGGCGAGCCGGCTCTTCCCTGGACGAATACTTCCTGTCCGGTCGCAAGACCTCCTGGTGGCTGGTCGCATTCTCGATGGCGGCCACGAACTACTCGATTGATTACCCGCTGGCCATTTGCAAGCTGGTGGCCAAATACGGCATCATGGGCACCTGGTATGTGTGGTCGCTGGCCATGGCCGCCGTGGCCACCACCTTCTTCTTTTCCCGTTTGTGGCGCCGGGCCCGGGTGGTGACCGACGCCGAGTTGATCAAATACCGGTATAGCGGAAACATCGGCAATGCCCTGCGCATCTTCAAGAGCATCTACTTCGGCGTCATCATCAACTGCTTCGTCCTGGGCTGGGTCTTCCGGGCGCTGACCAAAGTGATGACCGTCCTGACTCCTTGGAATCAATGGTACGTCCTGACCTTTGCCGTGGCCGTCACCGTGATCTACACGATCAGCGGCGGGCTTTGCGGCGTGATCATGACCGACTTCGTCCAGTATGTCATCATCATCATCGGCGCGGTGGCGCTGGCCGTCTATGGCGTCGTGCATGTCGGCGGCCTCGCGGCCATGTCCGCCAAAATCGAGGCCCTGTACCCGGGCAAACACTTCCTGGCATTCTCGCCCGGGTTCACCGGCGGCCAGTTGATGCCCTGGTCGGCCTTTCTGGTTTACCTGTTCATCCAATGGTGGGCCAACAAGTATTCCGACGGCGGCGGCAAACATATCCAGCGCATGAGCGCCGCCCGGAACGAAGTCCACTCCGTCCTGGGCACGTTCGCCTATTCGCTCCTTTATGTCCTTTCCACCTGGCCGATCATCATCACGGCGCTGTGCGCGCTGATCCTCTTCGGCAAGCTGCCCGACCCGGAGCTGGGCTATCCGCGGCTGATGAGCGAGCTCCTGCCCAACGGCGTCCTGGGGCTTTGCGTCGTTGGCTTGCTGGGGGCGTTCATGTCCACCATTTCCACCCACTTCAACCTGGGGCCCTCCTACCTCATCAACGACATCTACAAGGCTTTCCTGGTGAAGAATGCCTCCGAGAAACACTATATCCTCGTCTCCCGCTGCGCCACGGGCCTGGTCGCCCTGACCGGCATGATTCTCAGCGTCTTCATCGAGTCCATTGCGGACATGTGGCAGTTCGTTTTGTCCTTCGCCAGCGGCGCCGGCATTATCTGGATACTGCGCTGGTTCTGGTGGCGCATCAATGCCTGGTCCGAGTTTTCCTCGATGATCTGCAGCGCCATCGTGGCCACCTACCTGAAGCAGGCGCACCCGGAGATCCCGTTTGAAAGCGCCCTGCTGATCATCATCGCCATCACCGTCCCCGTGGCGCTGCTGGTCACCTTCCTGACCCCGCCGGTCCAGGACGAAACCCTGCGGGACTTCTACCAGCGCGTGCGGCCGGGGCGCTGGGGCTGGCGCCGCATCGCGGCGAAATACGGCATCCCGCGCTCGCCCTACCTGGCCAAGGCCGTTGTGAACCTGCTGTTGGGGTTGGCGCTGCTGTTCCTGGTCAACTTCGGCGTCGGCACCTTGCTGCTGCGCTCGCGCTGGCTCGGGATCGTCGAACTGTTGGCGGGCGCCCTCCTGGCACTCGTGCTGATTAAGCGAATCCGGGAAGAGGAACAACTCCCGGACCCCCCGGATTCCGCTCCGTCCTCGCCGGGCCAGGGGATTGTGTAAGGCTAATCCTTACATAAAAATCAGCCGGGCGCTTACAGACAACCGCGAAACCTTCTGATAAAAGTAGTGCCCGCAATGGACAGCGCAAGCGGTGGGCCGCCCCGTTGACGTAGCGTGGACCGCCCGGCTGGCTGTTGCAGCGGCAGCCCGGTTGAGCAGGTGGGTTTGGGTGCTCATCATTAGCCCGGTGCAACTCAGATTTCCTCCCGGTCCCGGACTGCCGCTCCAGCAGCCCCTATGCAAACCACCACCGGCCCCCGCCGACGCTAGTTGCGATAGTTCCCTTTCACCAACTGCGCCTCATGGGTCTGCAAATACTTCTCCATCGTCTCGATGCTGCTGGTCTGAATCCGGCGCGCCTGCCCCAATTCCCGCATCATGCGGTAGTCCAGCAGCCGCTTGCCTAGCTCCACAATCTGGATATACGCCGTGTCCGTCTTCCACAACTGCCCATTGGCCAGTGCCGGCCGCCGCTTCTTCCTATTCGACTTTATTTTCACGCCTATTAGACGCGCGAAACCTCTGTTTTGTTCAGATTTTAGTCGGCCAAAGTTTGCCGCGGCGTTCCGGGCTCCGGGTTTACACCTCCCGGCGCGCCCGCATTCCCGTTTACCCCGCCCCGGCGCGTCTGGTAAACTCCGGGCATGGCGTTTGATTCATTACGCGACTTTCTCGGGCATTTGGAGGCGGCCGGCGAGCTGCGGCGCCTCACGCAACCGGTGGCCAGCGAACTGGAGATTACCGAACTGGCCGACCGCGAAATGAAGAAGCCCGGCGGCGGCCAGGCCCTGTTGGTGGAGAAGCCGACCGTCAACGGGCAAATCTCGCCCTTCCCGCTCGCCATCAACGCGCTGGGCTCGTATCGGCGCATGGCGCTGAGCCTGGGCGCCCCCTCGATCGAGGAAGCCGCCGCCGCGCTCGGCGCCCTCGTGAAAGCCAAACCGCCCGCCAGCTTCAAAGAGGCCCTCCAATTGCTCGGCACCGCGTTCGACCTCCGCCACGCCCGGCCGAAGCGCGTCAAAGACGGCGCCTGCCAGGAAGTCATCCACCACTTCGACGCTCCCCCGCCACGCACCACGCCGTGGCCCCCGGCTCCCGATTGGCGCACTCCCGCCGCGTTCGACCCCCGCCCGCCCACCCTGCTGAACCTCCCCATCCAGCAATGCTGGCCGCTGGACGGCGGACGCTTCCTTACGCTGCCCTGCGTGGTAACCCGCGACCCCGACACCGGCGCGCGCAACGTGGGCATGTACCGCATGCAGGTCTATGACGAGCGCACCACCGGGCTGCATTGGCAGTTGCAGAAAGTCGCCGCCCGCCACGGCCGCCGCTACTACGAAACCGGCACGCGCATGCCGGTGGCCGTCTTCCTGGGCGGCGACCCGGTGTACACCTTCTGCGCCACCGCCCCGCTGCCGGACGGGCTGGATGAGTTCCTGCTGGCCGGCTACCTGCGCCAGAAATCCGCCGAACTGGTTCGCTGCCAGACCTGCGACCTGGAAGTGCCCGCCGACGCGGACTTTGTCCTGGAGGGATACGTGGACCCCGCCGAACCGCTGCGCGAGGAAGGTCCATTCGGCGACCATACCGGCTTTTACTCGCTGCCTGACCGCTACCCGGTCTTCCACCTCACCGCCATCACCCACCGCCAGCGGGCGATCTACCCGGCCACCATCGTCGGCCCGCCCCCGATGGAGGATTATTATATCGGCAGCGCCTCCGTAAAACTATTCCTGCCCATCCTCAAAATGACCTTCCCGGAACTGGTGGACCTGGCCCTGCCCGCCGAGGGCGTCTTCCACAACCTGGTCTTCGTCAGCATCAAAAAGACCTACCCCATGCAGGCCTTCAAAATCATGCACGGCCTCTGGGGCATGGGGCAAATGATGTTCGCCAAATATATCGTGGTCGTGGATGACGACGTGGACGTGCATAACTCCCGCGAAGTCCTCTTTCACCTCTGCGCCAACACCGACCCGCAACGCGACGCCCTTTTCACCAAAGGCCCCGCCGACGTGCTTGACCACGCCACGCCCGTGCTGGGCGTCGGCTCCAAAATGGGCATGGACGCCACGCGCAAGCTCCCCGGCGAAGGCCACCCGCGCGACTGGCCGCCGCTCATCCAGATGCCGGAAGCGGTGCGGCAGAAAATCCGCTCGATGCTGGCGTAGCCGCCGACCCCGGGAAAAGAACCCCGCGCGCCGGGAGCCGGCGCCGGGCAGCCGGATAAACTCTCCTCAATAGCCCGCGGCCCTAACGGCCAGCGACGGCCCTCCGCGCGCCCGCCCACAACGGGATGGACGCTCCGGACGGCGCTTGCTAAGCTCGCTCTATGCTTGGTGAACTCGAACGCCAATTCGACATTATCCGCGCAGGGCAGCGCCCCGGCGAACTCCCCAAACACCGCGCCCCATGAAACCCGGTGCCCGGAAACCGCTCCGAAGCCGGGAGCACCCGCGCGCGCAGCCGCAAATCGCCGGGCAACCGCCCCCGCACCGGCTCAACCGCCGCGACTTTCTGCGCGGCGCCGCGGCGGGAATGGCCCTGGCTTTCCTGCCCCCGGCGGCGGCGGCGCCCGCCGGCCCGGTGCGCATCGAAACCCCTTTCCACGGCGCCATCTTCAACCCGCGGCAAGGCCGCGCCGTTAAACGCGGCCTCGCCATCCGCGTGAGCGGCACCGCCCCCGCCGCCATGCGGGTCAAAGTCAACGGGCAAACGGCGCGTCGGGAGGGCGATCGCTTCGACGCCGAGGTCATCCTTCGCCAGCCGGTGACGGAGATTGCCGCCGTCGCCGGAGCATCGGCCGCCGGCGGCGAAGACCGCATCCGGGTGGTCTGGGACCGGCACTCGCGCCCCCGCTACCACTTCGCCCTGGATGACAACATTTATTTTCTGCGCGACATCGCCCGGCAGCGCTATGACTCCCTTTTCGATTGCGCCTACCTCAAACTGCTGCGGAACCTGAACCTCAAATACGGCACCCGCTTCTCCGTCAATCTCTACTTCGCGGCGGAGGACGGCTTCACGCTGGCCGAGTTCCCGGACCGCTACCGCGGCCAGTGGCAGGACAACGCGCACTGGCTGAAACTGGCCTTTCACGCCTACGCCGACAAGCCCGACCGGCCCTACCAAAATGCCCCGGCGGAAAAGCTCCTGGCCGATTACGATCAGGTCGCCGCGCAGATCCATCGGTTCGCCGGCGCCGCCACCTTCGCCCCGCCCACCAACCTCCACTGGTCCATGGCGCGCCCGGACGCCCTCCGCGCCCTGGCCCGGCGCGGCGTGCGGTGCCTGAGCGGCTATTTCCGCAAAGACAACGGCGGCTGGGACATCAATTATGGGCTGGACGACCGCCGGTCGGAATACCTGTCCAAACACGACCTCCTGATGGACTTCGAGACCGGGATCATCTTTTTCCGCGACGCCATCGTCTGCAACACGGTGACCCCGGACCAGGCCGCCCAGGTCCTGGCTCCGCTGGCGGCCGGCCCGGAACGCCGCGACCCCATCAACCTGCTGTGCCACGAACAGTACTTCTGGCCCTTTTATCCGGCGTACCAACCCGACTACGCCCAGCGGATCGAGGCCGCCATCCGCTGGACAACGGAGCACGGCTACCAACCCTCCTTTTTCCACGAAGGCATCCTGGGCAGCCCGGAGGCGTGAACGCGCCGGGGCGCGCGGCGGCTTCCCCGCCGGAAGCGGCCCGCTCACGGCCGCCGCCGCTCACCGGCGAGGTACTCCAGCAGGTCCGCCATGTCCGGCAGCGAGAGCCCCTCGGCCAGCGCCTCGGGCATGAGCGACCCCGACAGCGGCGCCAGATGCCGCAGGTTTAGACGCGGCAGAACCACCGGCTGGCCGTTCGCCTGCTGCAGGGTGACCGCCGCCAGGTGATCGTCGCGCAGCCGGCCCCAGAACAATTCGCCCGCGGCGGTCCGGGCCAGGTACAACTCATTGCCGGGCCGGATCTCCGCGCTCGGCTCCAGCATCGCCGCCAGCGCCCATTCCTTGCCGCGCATCGGCGCCGTGGCCAGCTCCGGCCCCAGGCCCGGCCCGGCCGGCCCCGGCTGATGGCACACCGCGCAATACGCGAGAAACCCCCCCCGTCCGCGGTCCGCCGCGCCCCGCACGTTCAACGCCGGCTGGAAATGCTGCAGCGCCTCCGGCCGCCGCGCCCGCAGCGGCCCCAGCAGCCGCGCCGCGCGTTCGGCAATCGCCGGCTCGGGATACGCGCGCAGCAGGGTCACTTGGTCATCCGTGAGATCGGCCAGGCCCAGGCGCCCCTCTTCCAGCGCGTCCAGCACGACGCCCAGGCGGTCGGCGCGGGCCAGCAGCGCGGCGGCGGCGTCGGCGCGCAAGGCCGGCGTCAAGGCCCGCCACCGGCGCAGCAGCGCGTCGGGCAGCCGCGGATCGTCGTAGCTGCCCAGGGTGGCCAGGGCGGCGGAGCGAAGCGCTTCCGATTGCCGCGACCCCGCCAGCAGCAGCAGGTGATCCGCCGTTTCGAGATAGGTATAGGGGCAGGAGGGCAACAGCCGGATCGCCCCGAGCCGCACCGGTTCCGGAAACTGGACGTTCGGCATGACCGCCAAGGCTTCCGCGTAGAAGCGGGGCAGCGGCCCCTGCGGGTTCATCCGGGCCAGCGAAATACCCGCCCGGCGCAGGCCTTCGCTCATCGCCGCCAGCGTCGGCAAAGCCCGCGCCGAGTCCGGCGGCGTCTGGTCCGCAAACGCAAGCATCCGGGCAATTTCCTCCGGCTGTCCCTGCGCCCCGATCATCGCCGCCAGCCGGTCCAGCAGTTCCTGCCCGGCGGCCGAGTCCCGCACCGCCCGCTGTCGGGCCAGGGCAATCAAGACTTCCGCCGCCCCCTCGCCCAGCGAGCTCAAAACCGCCGCCTGCCGCCAGGGATCGTCGCCCGCCTCCCACAGCAGCTCCGCCAGCACCGGCGCGCGATCCGGCGCCCGGATTTCCCCCAGGGTCAGCGCGAGCTGATAGCGCACGCGGAGCGAAGGGTCGGCCGCCAGCGATTTAAGCTGCCCCCAGATCGGCGCCGGCAGCGCCCCGCGCCGGGCCCGCGCCTCGGCCAGCCGCACCGCCTGTTCCCGCACCCGCGCATCCGGATCTTTCAACGCCCGGAGCAACGGCTCCGCGCTCAACGCGCCGAGCCCCTCGAGCGCGTACAGCGCCTGCGCGCGCGTCAGCGGAGCCCGGGAGTAATAAAACAATTTCGCCAGGGCCGGCGCCGCCGCCGGATCCTGCCGCTCGTAGAGCAGCCGCGCGGCCGTGTCGCGATGCCACCCGTTCGGATGCGCGAGAGCCGCCACCAGCTCGGCCGTGGTGGCCCGCCCCAGCCGGACGGCTTTGGGCGGCTTGAAATCCTGCGGCACAATGCGGTAAATCCGCCCGCCCGCGCGATCGGCGGGCGCCGCCACGACGTAAAGCGCGCCGTCCGGCCCATTGGCAACCTGCACCGGCCGAAACGCCGGATCGGCGGACATCAGAAACTCGCCGCGCGCATCGTCCGGAGCCCGCTCCGCCATCAGCCGCAGCCCCGCCTCGCGCAGCACCACCCGGTGAATGACCCGGGCCGACGCGTCGGCAATGAACACGTTGCCCTGAAAGTTCGTGGGAAACGCGTGGCCGCGATAAACAACGCAGCTTCGCGCATTCGTCAGCCAGGCGGCCGTGGGCGCGTTCGTGGCCAGGAACCCCGCCGCGGGCGGCGCGGCGTCCCCGGGCGGGAGCTGGAAGACGGTCGCGGCCGGGCCGAGCACATCGGCCACCTCGGGAGGCGCCGGGAAAAACGGGTTGCGCTCCCGGTAGCGCAGCGGAAACAGCGCCTGCCGCAGCGGACGCGCCGGATCGCACAGCAGCGCCCGACCCCAGTTGTCCAAAGCCAGGCCGGCTTCCGCCCCGCCCCCGCCGACGGCGAGCGCCAGCCCGCGCGGGGCGAAGGAAAAACACCGGCTCGGCAACGCCGGATCCGTGCCCACCCCGGCGGCATGAATATGGTTGTCCAGGCCCCAGGTGAAGCTGTGCGGGGCCATCCGGGCCGCCAGCGCATTGGTGCTTTCAAACCCGCTGAAGACCTCCCTGCGCACCGTGGCGATGCCGTTGCTCCCGGCATCCTTCAGGTAAAGAATGGCGGCGCCGGCGGCCACGAACACTCCGCCCCCATAACACGCCACCGCCGAGACCGCCGCCAGCTTGTCCGCATACACCCGGCTCGACCGGAATTGGCCGGTGCCGTCGGGGTCTTCCAGCAACCGAACGCGCCCCACCGCCCCGCCGTTGTCGCCGGCGTCGCCGTCGGCCAGCGTCTCCGCTACGAACAACCGGCCGTTCTCGTCAAACGCAATGGCCGCCGGCGCGGCCCCCGGCGCTTCGGCGGCGGCCAGTTCCAGGCGGAACCCGGCCTGAACCCGAAACCCGGCCGGGATATTCGTAAGCTGGCTCGACCAACCGGCGGGCGGGGCGTTGGACTCCGTTTCCGCCGCGGCCGCCCAACCCGGCCCCGCCAGCAGCAACGCCAGCATGAGCCACCGCCCCGCCAGCGGCCCCGGCGCGAGCCGGCAGCCCGCGCCACCGGGCACCCGGCCCGGAGCCCGGCCGCCCGGGCGCGTCCCCCGCGACCGCCCGCGCCCGCGCCGCGAAAATCCTTTAACGTCATTTTGCACCGTCAGCGGTTGTCCATGAAACAGTTGCATCCTGGCCGCGCGGAAAACCCGCCGGCCGCGCGCCTTCGCTCGCACTCCCAGTTTTATCCACCCCCGCCCGCTTGGAAAGGCAAAACCCCGCCGCCCGAATCGTTCCCCCGGCCGCGGCCGGCGGGCATCCGCCTCCCCCGCCCGGCTGGCGGCGCGCTGCCGGCTGGACAACCCGGAACGGTTAACCCATCTTCACCGCGTGGCCGGTTGGGCCGCCTTTGATTCGGACTGCGCTTTATGGAAGAACCTTTGCTGATTCCGGAACCCTTGCCGGAAGCTCCGCCGCCGCCCGCGATGCCGCTCGCGGCGCGGTTGCTGAATGTCTTTGCCATCCCGGGCGCGGTGTTCGCGGACGTCAGGGCCTGCCGCGGGTCCGCCGCCAATTGGATCGTGCCCGCGCTGCTGCTGGGATTGGCCGGCATGCTCACCGCGATGGCCGTGCTCTCCCAGCCGGACTTTCAGCAGCAGATGAACAAACGCTTCGCGGAACAGGCCCAGGCGCTGGAACAGCAAGTCAAGGCGGGCAAGATCAAACCGGCGGAAGCCGAGCGCCTGCGGGCCTTTACCCGAACCTTCGCCCGGCCGGAGGTGCTCCGGTCCCTGGGCGGAACCATGGCCTTCGGGTTCGGCGTCGTCCGCGTGTTCTGGTGGGCGTTGGTGCTGTGGCTGCTTGGGCGGGCGTTCCTGAAAATCCACGTGAACTATCTCAAGGCGCTCGAAGTTGCGGGACTGGCCTTGATGATCAGCGTGCTGGGCTCGGTGGTGTCGCTGCTGCTGATGGGCAACCTGCCCCGGCTGTTTTCCACCCAGGACTGGAGCCAGGCCGTCAGCGACTTCAACCCCAGCCATAAGAACTATCTGCTGCTGGGAACGGCCAATATATTCGCCCTCTGGCTGGTTTGCGTGCTCTCCGTCGGCCTGGCCCGGCTGGCCGACGTGCCCTTCCGACGGGCGATGTGGTTTGTGTTCGCCGCCTGGCTGATCCAGCAACTCTGCCTGGTGACGCTGCAAGGGGTGACCGGGCAATTCATGTTATAGCCCGCCCCCCGGCCCGCGAACCACCCCGAAACGACGGGAGCCTCCCCCATGAAGCCGGCTGGTTGAAGGCCGGCAGACACGAAAAAGGACCTCTCTCAACCATCTCCTGGCATCGCCATGAACTGTCCAATTTTTGGACACTCCCGGAAACATTCGCCTTAATCTCCCTTCCCCACCCCAGTTCCGTTCCCCAATTGCCACCCGCCAATTTCCCTAATAAAAAGCCCTCATTTGGCTAGCAATAGGCCGTGTACAAGGGGTGTACAAGGGATGCTCACCGGATGCGCATAGGAAAAGCTGATATTCACCCGGCGAGCATCCCTTGTACACCCCTTGTACACGGCCTATTGGGAGGGGGAAATGATGGGGAAGCGTCGGAAATGAGTGGACTTGTTGGAGGTGGATTGATTGCGAAGGCAGCGGCGAGTTGGCGCACGAATAAAGGGTGTCCGGGACGGGAGGCCGCCAGCTATTTATAGCGGAGCCGGTTGAGGGGCTTGCTGCCGTTGCCGCTGTGGAGGTGCCTCAGGGGAAAGAGGGTCGCGGCCTCCAGCCGCCTTGATTGGGTCAGGATGGCGTGGCGGGCTTGGCTCCATACGGCGCGACCCTCTGTCCCGCCGCTGAATAAGCCGGTTAACGTGAGGGAATGGGCGCCGTCCCCGGCCGGGGTGTTGCCGTAACGGACGGCGGGTCGGCGCGCGGAAGGCGGCCGTGAATGCGGGTCCGGGATTTCTGTTGGGGGGGCAGACTCATGTTTGTGGCTTCGGCAACCCTGAACTTGATTCAACGCAGCGGCGAGTGCCGCGTCCACCTCCCCGCCCCGGTGGCATTTATCCGGAATCAATGCGCGGGGCAGCCGCCTGCGTCTAATGAGTTGCTGCTGCCGCGCCCCTGCGGCAGACTATTGGCGGATGTCTATTGCCAGGATGCCCCGGTGGTCCGTGCGCCAGGAACAGGCCGAAGTCTCGCGCCTGGCTTGGGCCTTTGTCTTTTCCCTGGCGCTTCACCTGGCGGTGTTCGGCGGTTATCGCACCGGCCAGAAGCTGCATTTATGGCAAAACCTTCACTGGCCCGCCTGGCTGCAGCCGCCTCGCGCGCTGACGGAACTCATCCGGAAGAAAGAAAAGCCTCCGCCGGCGCGGACGCAGGAGCCTCCCCTGATATTCGTGAATGTCAGCCCCGCCCAGGCCACGGCGGAACCGCCCAAGACCGCGCGATATTATTCCGACAAGAACGCGCACGCGGCCAACCCCGACGCGGATAAGATCACGGACGTGCCCAGGATCACCGGCCGGCAGACGCAAGTTCCCCGGACGGAGGATATCCCGCGCCCGAAGTTTGTCCCTTTGCAGCCGGCGCCGGCCGCGCAAACGCCGCAGGAGGCGCAACCGGAGGTTCGCCCCAAACCCGCCGATACTCCCGGGGACCTGGTGCTGGCCAAGCCGTCCCCAACGCCCCGCCTCACGGACGGCGACGCGGCAACGGCCCAGCCGGCCCGGCCGCGAACCCTCCGGGAAGCCCGGGCCCGGTTGGCGGAACCGCGGGCGGCCGGTGAAATGATGAAGCAGGAGGGCGGGGTCAGCCGCCGCCACGCCATCGCTTCGCTGGACACCCGGGCCACTCCCTTTGGCGCCTATGACGCCGCGCTGGTGGCGGCCATTTCGCAGCGCTGGTACACCTTGCTGGATCAGCGCGAGTATGCGTCCGATCGGCGCGGCAAGGTGGTGCTGCAGTTTCGCCTGCATCATAACGGGCGCGTGACGGATATGACCGTGGCGGAGAACACCGTGGGCGAGGTGCTGGGGCTGCTCTGCCAGAAGGCGGTGCTGGATCCGGCGCCCTTTGCCAGTTGGCCGAGCGATATGCGCCGCACGCTGGGAGACACGCGCAATATCCAATTCACTTTTTATTACAATTAATGGTCTATGGAATCCCTGGTTTACATCCTGCTCTTTATCACGTCGGTGGTGGGCCTGACCTTCATCGTCGAGCGCGGCATTGTCCTGCGCTGGCGGCGCGTCGTGCCCGCCGAGGTCGAGGCCGTTGTCCAGGCCTGCCAGTCGCGCGCGGACGTGCCGAACCTCCGCCGCGTCTGCCAGCAACATAAATCCCCCACCAGCCGGCTGCTGTTGATTGGCGCCGAGCACCTGGACTGGCCCCGGGCGGAAATCACCGACGCCATTCAGACCCGCGCGCGCAATGAGGTGGCCCGCCTGGAGCGCGGGCTGGTGGTGCTGGAGATCATAGTCGGCATCGCGCCGTTGCTGGGCCTGGTGGGCACCATTTTGGGCATGATGACCGCGTTCGGGGATGTCGGGCAGGGGGGCCAGATTGATCCGGCCGAACTGGCCAAGGGCATTTCGCTGATTTTGCGCGCCACGCTCTTTGGCCTGCTGATTGCCATTCCGGCCCTGGTCTTTTGGAGTTATTACACCAAGAAAGTGGAATCCCTGGCCCTCGAGCTGGAGTCATTGTGCGACGAGTTCCTCCGCCGCCTCTACCGCGAGGAAGAGCCGCTTCCCCGGGGGAAAAGCTAACCGCCGCCCCGGCGAATCTTCGCTTCCCGATATGGCCTTGCGATTTTACACCCGAAAACGGCGGGAAGTCCCGACGGTGATCATTGTCGCGCTGATAGACATCCTCATCGTCCTGGTGATCTTCCTGATGGTGACCACGACGTTCAAGCAGCAGCCCGCGCTCAAGCTCGCTTTGCCCGAATCCTCCCAGGCCCAAAAGACCGGCGCCAGCGAAGCCCCGCCCCTGGTCGTCAGCATTGATCCCCAGGGCCAGCTCCGCCTGGGCGCCGACGCCCGGCCCGTCACCCTCGAGCGCCTCCGGCAAGAGCTTCTCGGGGCCGTCGCCAAAACCCCGGAACTCCGGCTCGCCCTGAGCGCCGATAAAATGGCCCCTTTCGGGCAGGTGGTGAAAGTGATGGACGTTGCCAAAGAAGCCAACCTCAAGGTCGTCAATGCCTACACCAAGGAAACCGGCAAGCCCTGATCCAGCCGCCGCGCGGCTCCGGCGTTTCGCCTCTGGATCGGCAGGCGCGCGCGGGAAAGGCCGGCTTTGGCGATTCCGCCGCGCCCTGTCCGCCTGCGGCGCGGCGCTGGGGCTGGCGGTTTCGCCCGCGGGCGGCCAGCCGCCGCCCGGGCTGGCGGCGCAAAAGTCCGGCGGGGACGTGGTCTTGAGCCTGACGGGCGCTCCCGGCAGCGGCGGCACGATTCAATATCGCTCCGGGCTTTCCGCCTCGAACACCTGGCACTACCTGGCCCACTTTGCGGCATTGTCCGCCAGCCCCTGCCAGGTGACGGAACCGGGCGCGCTCCACGCCGCGCGGTTTTACCGGGCGTTTTCTTATTCACTGCCCACGAACGTGGTGCCGCGCTCGAACATGGTTTGGGTTGCGCCGGGGGTGTTTGTCATGGGCAGCCCGGCGGGCGAGGCGCTTCGCGCCGCGAATGAAACCCAGCATACGGTGACGCTGACCCGGGGGTTTTACATGAACCAGTACGAGGTGACGCAGGGAGAGTACCTGGCGCTGATGGGGACCAACCCCAGCCGGTTCACCACCCAGGACTATAATGGAAACCCGATCAGCCCGGATTTGAGCCGGCCCGTCGAACAGGTGAGCTGGATTGACGCGACCAACTATTGCGGGCAGTTGACGAGCCAGGAGCGGACCGCCGGGCGGTTGCCGGCGGGCTGGAGGTATCGCCTGCCGACCGAGGCCGAATGGGAGTATGCGTGCCGGGCGGGAACGGCCACCGCCTTCAGCTTCGGCAACGCGATTCGCGGCGGAGCGGCCAACTTCCAAAACCACTACGAGTATGACGCGGGCATTGGGGATCTCTACGTGCCCGGCCCGGAGGTTCCGTGGCGGGCATGCACAACGGCCGTGGGCAGCTACCCGCCGAATGCGTGGGGGCTGTATGACCTGCACGGGAATGTCTGGGAATGGTGCCAGGATTGGCTCGGAACCTACCCGGCGGGGAGCGTGACTGATCCCCAGGGCCCGGCCTCCGGCTCCGGGCGCGTGTATCGCGGCGGCAGTTGGGATTATTGGGGCCGCTACAGCCGGTCCGCCTGCCGCTTTTCGCTCGCCCCGTCCAAACAGTACGACTTTATCGGGTTCCGGGTTGTCCTGGCCCCGGATCCGTAGGCCGCGCGGGCTTAAGCCTTCAGGCACGCCCCGGCCACCCGCTCGATTTGGGCATCGGTGAGTTCCGGGAACATGGGCAGGGAAATGATTTTGCCGACCAGCGCTTCGGTGACGGGGAAGCTGCCGGGCGGGTAGCCCAACTCGGCGAAGGCGGGCTGCAAATGCACGGGAATCGGGTAGTGAATCCCGTGGGAAATGTTGGCGGCGTCGAACGCGGCTTGCTGTTTTGCCCGATCGGGCACCTGCACCACGTAGAGGTGGAAAACCGGTTTGGCATACGGCGCCACCGGGGGCGTGAACAGGCCAGTGCCAGCCAGCAGCCGGTCGTACTTGGCCGCGGCCTGGCGGCGCGCTTCGTTCCACTGCTCCAACCGGCGCAGCTTCACGCGCAGCACGACGGCTTGCAGGGTGTCCAGCCGGCTGTTGAATCCTTTGATCTGGTGCTCGTATTTGACCTTCTGGCCGTGATTGCGCAGCGTCCGGACCTGTTCGGCCAGGTCGGCCCGGGTCGTGGTCACCGCTCCGCCGTCGCCGTAGGCACCCAGGTTTTTGCCCGGGTAGAAGCTGAACGCCGCAATGTCTCCCATCGAGCCGCAGCGCCGCCTTTTATACTCGGCGCCGTGCGCCTGGCAGGCGTCCTCGATCACATACAGCTTATGCCGCCGCGCAATCTCCAGGAGGGGGTCCATGTCCGCCGGCTGGCCATAAAGATGCACGGGCATGATTGCCTTGGTGCGGGGAGTGATCGCCCGCTCCACCTGCGCCGGGTCTATCGTGTAAAACCGGGGGTCACAGTCCACCAGGACGGCCCGGGCGCCCGCCTGGTCAATGGCGGACACCGTGGCAATGAACGTATGGGTGCAGGTGATGACCTCGTCGCCCGCGCCGATGCCGCACGCCAGCAGCGCCAGTTTCAGCGCCTCCGTGCCGTTGGCCACGGCCACGCTGTGCGGAGCCCGGCAGAACGCCGCAAACTCCTGCTCGAAGAGCTTGACGTCCTCGCCCAGGACGAAATCTCCGCGCGCGCACACCTTTGCCATGGCCGCATCCACCTCCGTTCGGAGCTGCTGATACTGCGCCACTAAATCCACGAATTGTATCTTTTCGTTGTTCATACCAAGCTTCTGCAAGTTAATACCCGGCGTTTACGCCGCTTCTTCTTAGCCCAATTCGCAAGCCGCCTCAAGGTCTTTTTCCCGCTCCGGGCTTGCTTTGCGGCCGGGAGCGGCGGAAGCTGTGGGCCGCAACGATTATGGCCAAAAAAGCGTTCATTACCGGCATTACGGGGCAGGACGGTTCCTACCTGGCGGAGCTGCTCTTGAGCAAGGGCTACGAGGTGCATGGGCTGATCCGGCGGGCGAGCACCTTCAACACCGCGCGGCTGGACCCCATTTATGACGATCCCCATTGCGACGCGCGCCGTTTATTTCTGCACTATGGCGACTTGAGCGACGCCAGCGCGCTGGCGAGGCTAATCGGCAAAATCCAGCCGGAGGAGGTTTACAACCTGGCGGCCCAGAGCCACGTGCGGGTGAGCTTTGACAGCCCCGAATACACGGCGGACATCACGGCGACCGGCACGGTGCGGCTGCTGGAGGCCATTCGCGAGACGGGCATCCGCCCGCGCTTTTACCAGGCTTCTTCGAGCGAGATGTTCGGCCTGGTGCAGGAGGTTCCGCAGACCGAGCGCACGCCCTTTTATCCGCGCAGCCCGTATGGGTGCGCCAAGGTGTTTTCCTATTGGGCCACCGTCAACTACCGGGAATCCTACGGGCTCCATGCCAGCAATGGCATCCTGTTCAACCACGAATCGCCGCGGCGCGGGGAGACCTTTGTGACGCGGAAAATCACACGGGCCGTGGCGCACATCCTGGCGGGATTGCAAGACAAGCTGTATCTAGGCAACCTCGAGGCCCGGCGCGATTGGGGCTACGCCCGGGAGTACGTCGAAGCCATGTGGCTCATGCTCCAACAGGACAAGCCGGATGATTACGTGATCGCCACGGGCGAAACGCATTCGGTTGACGAGTTCCTCACGGCCGCCTTTGCCTACGCCGGGCTGGACCGCGAGAAGCACGTGCAGATTGACGCGCGGTATTACCGGCCCGCCGAGGTGGACTTGTTGATCGGTGACGCGAGCAAAGCCAGGCGCCAACTGGGGTGGGCGCCTAAAACCCGGTTCCCGGAGCTGGTAAAACTCATGGTGGATGCCGATATCGAGCTGCTCCGCCAGCGCCGCCAGGGGCAGGTCCGCAGCAACCGGGAGCGCTGAATCCAGCCGGGAGCGGCCCACCGCCAACCCCTCCGAAGACGCCCCCCATCGAGCCGCGGCGCGCCAAGGTCAGTCCCCGCGGCGGCCACGCAAGCCCGTCCAGCCCGGCCCGGCCCGGCGCGCCTGCGATCGGGCGGCGACGGTTCAAGCGCGGCGCCTTGATTCAGAAGCGGAAGCTTACGCCAAAAACATGCAGATTCAGGCCCGGGTTGGGCGCGGCCAGCCCCGCGTTGGACATGTGCTGCCAGCGGTAGCCAAGCCGCCAATGCCTGGCCAGGTCCAAATTCAAGCCGGCGTGGCACGTAAATTGTATGGCCGCGCCGAAGTCGCGAAGCTCAAAATCATGGCGGCTGATATACGTGGGGCTTACCCCGGCGGTCAGCGACAACGGGCAGCGCTGCCGATGCAGCTCCAGGCTGGGCCCGACGCTTCCAATCACGGCATTATATTTGCGGTCCCCCAGCCAGCCTCCCGATAAATCCAGCCGGCCCTGCACGTCCCATCCTTTGCCCAGAGACCATTCCAGCGGCAGATGCCAGGTACCAAATACCTGGGCCAGGTTGAAATTCCGGCAACCCTGATTCGCCGGAATCCCGCCCCGCACCCCCACCGACTCCCATCGAAGCCCCTCACCCCGCCCCGGATAACTCCAGAACAAAAGACAGACCATCACCCAGTTCCCCATGCCGATACGGCCCAAAGTCTTCCTGGTAATGCTCATGTCATTATATCCTATGAGGAGACCTGGCTCGGCACAAGTTTCAACACGGCACGGAAGACCGGGCCGCGCGGGTTTCCGGGAAAGCCGCATCGGCAATCCCCGGCCGCCCGCACCGCCTTCGCTAACGCCCGCTTCCGGCTTTTGGCCGCGAACGGAAACCGGAGAGGCGCTCGCCGCGCCAAAACCGGTCAAAGCAGGCTTGCCATGCGAAAAAGGGGGTGCTATGCAAACCCCCGATGGATTCCGGCTCAAACAGGCCTTAGACCCGCGTCATGGAAATCAGTACCATTGGGCGCCCGCGCAATGTGGGGTGGGTTCGGGCAGGGGCGTTGCTCTATGGTGATTGGGGTGCCAGCAAGGCCTACGTCATTGGTCTGGGGGTTGCGGCGGTGGGTTTTGCGGCGCTGCCCCACTTGCTGGCCGTCTGCCTGGTCACGGCCATTGTTGGCATCAACTACATCTGGGTGTGCCGCTGCTTTGCGAATGGGGGCGGGGTTTATACCGCGGCGGGCTTGCACTCGCGGCGGCTGGCGATGGCGGGGGGATTGCTGTTGTTGGCCGATTTCATCGTCACGGCCTCGCTGAGCTGCCTGGACGCTTTTCACTACCTTGGCTTCGACCAGGTCGAAGCCAAGAAATGGGCCATCTCCGCCATCTTCCTTATTGGCGCCATGAACTTCTTCGGGCCCAAGCACGCGGGCAGTCTGGCGATCTGGCTGGCGCTGCCGGTCGTTGCCGTGGTGATCGTCCTGATCGGCGCCGGCCTGCCGCACCTGGGTCAGTTCCATGCCCGCGCGCCGTCGGGAGGGCTGCTTCCCAACTGGGTGGCGTTTGTGGGCATGATCCTCGCCCTCTCGGGCGTCGAGGCCGCGGCCAGCAGCACGGGGGTCATGAAACTGGACCCCGGCGCCACGGTGGACAAGCCATCCGTGCGCATAGCCTCCCGGCGCGCGGTCACGGCGGTCATGCTGGAGGTGGTTATCGCCACGGCTGCCCTCAGTTTGCTGGCCATGTGCCTGCCGGTGGGCGAGGATCAACTGGCGGCGCACCGGGAGGATATGCTCCGGTTCATGGGGGAAATCTTTGTGGGGCCGTGGTTTGGCAAGGTGGTGGGCTGGGTCTTCGCCTTGCTGCTCCTGTCAGCGGTGAACACCGCCATCGGCGGCATGGTAGCGCTGCTGTATGTCATGGCGCATGATCGCGAACTGCCCCACACCTTCGTCCAGCTCAACCGCTTTGGCGTGCCCTGGGTCGCCCTGATCGCCGCCACCATTCTGCCGGTCATCGTGCTGGACCTCAATGATTCGGTCGAAGCCCTGTCCAGCCTTTACGCCATCGGCGTGGTCGGCGCCATTGTGCTGGACGTCGGCAGTTGCGCCTTTGCCCGGACGCTGCCCCTGACCGACCGGCAGCGCCTGGTCATGAAGCTGACGATCCTGCTCCTGGCGGCAATCTGGGTGACCATCGCGCTCCACAAACCGCGGGCCCTGGTTTTCGTGGTGATGGTGCTGGCGGTGGGGTTTGCCATCCGGCAGCTTGCCCGCCGGCATTTCCTGCCCCCGGAAGTTTCCGCGCCCGCCCCGGTTCCCGGCCCCCGGCCGGTGTCCGGCCAATTCATCGGCCAGCTCATCCTGGTCGCCGCCCGCGGCTGGACTCCCGCCCTCCAGTTCGCCCTGGAAGAAAGCCGCGTGCGCGGCTCCCGGCTGCTCGTGCTCTATATCCGCGAAATCGCGGTAAAGACGGGCATGAGCGGCAACTGGCAGAAAGACCCGGCCGCCAAGGCCCTCTTTACCCGCCTCGGGGCCGAGGCCGGCGATGTGCAGGTCAGCAAGCTCTACAGCATCAGCGATTCCCCGGCGGATACCATCATTGACATTGCCGCGACGTTTGGCGTGGACACCGTCGTGCTCGGCGGCAGCCGCCGCGCTGCCCTCGTCCATCTCCTCAAAGGCAACGTCGTCGCCCGCGTCGCGGCCAACCTGCCCGAGTCCATGCACCTGATAGTCATCGGGTAGCGCGGCCCGCCCTGCCCTGAGCCGTCCGCCATGGCGACGACCCGCTCTTCCGCCGGCCCGGCGGCTGGCCCCGCGCCGCCAGCCCGGGAGCAGACCTGTCGCGGCCCGTTTGCGATCATGGTCCTGCTTTTCTTTCTCTGGGGGTTCATGACCGTATGCAACGACCTGCTGATCCCGCGCTTCAAGTCGGCCTTCGCGTTGAGCTACTTCCAGGCGATGCTGGTGCCGCTGGCCTTCTTCGGCGCTTATTTCACCGGCGCGCTGCTCTACTTTCTGGCCTCCGTCCTCGCGGGCGATCCGCTTGCGCGGATGGGGCACCAGAACGGCGTGGTGCTCGGGCTGCTGATTTCAGCGGCGGGCAGCGCGCTGTTCTGGCCGGCGGCTTCCGCCCCGGCGTATCCGCTGTTTCTGCTCGCGCTCTTTATCGTGGGCCTCGGCTTTGCCGTGCTGCAAATCGCCGCCAATCCCTACGTCGCCCTCCTCGGCCCCGAACGGACGGCGGCCAGCCGGTTGAACCTGGCCGAAGCGTTCAACTCGGTCGGCACCACGATCGGCCCGCTGGCGGGCGGCTATCTCATCTTCGATTATTTCGCCCGGAGCGGAGCGCATGGGGCGGAATCGGTCAAGCGGCCCTACCTTTGGTTTGGCCTGACGCTGCTGCTCCTGGCGGCCGTGTTTTGGCGCCTGCGCCTGCCGCGCGTGGGCGGGGGCCGGATCGAGCGCGGCGTGGGCGCGCTCAAATATCCGCATGTCGTGCTGGGCGGGGTGGCGCTCTTCCTGTACGTGGGCGGCGAGGTCTCGGTCGGAAGCCTGATCATCAACTTCCTCGGCCAGCCCGGCATTGCCGGGCTCTCCGAACTGGAAGCCAGCTCCTACGTGTCGCTGTATTGGGGCGGCCTGCTCATTGGCCGGTTCATGGGCGCCGTGGCGCTGAGCGCGCTGCCGCCCCGCCGCCGGCAGTTCTGGCTGGCGGCCTTCCCGCTGGCGGGTTTCCTGGTTCTATGGGGGCTGCGCGGCGGGGAGGCCGTGTGGGGGTATTTGCCATTTTTAGCCCTGTGCTGGCTGCTGTTTCAGTTCAGCCGGGCGCGCGCGGGCCGGACGCTGCTGCTCTTCTCGGCCATGGCCGCCGCGCTGCTGTTCGTCGCCCTTCTGGCTGGCGGGCGCCTGGCCCTGTGGTGCGTGGTGGGCGTCGGGCTGTTTGCCTCCATCGGCTGGCCCAACACCTTCGCGCTCGCCCTGGAAGGCACCGGCCTTTACCAGGGCCAGGCCTCGGCCTGGCTGGTCATGGGCATTCTCGGCGGCGGCGTCCTGCCACCCCTCCTGGGCGGCATGGCCGACCTCACCCACAGCCTGCAGTTCGCCCTGATCGTGCCTTTGCTGGCGTTTGCCGGCGTCGCCCTCTATGGCTGGAAAGGACATCGCGTCGGACGCGCCCGCCCCAACTCCGGCCGCGACTGCAAATAAGCCTTTGTCCCCCGGCGGCGGAGGGGTTAACTTTTGCCTGACTGATGCAGAACCGCCCGAACCATTCCGAGGGGGCGCCGAACCCCGGTCCGCCCGGCCGCCTGCCCGAGCTGCTCGCCCCGGCGGGAGATTGGGAGTGCGCCCGGGCCGCGGTCGAGAACGGGGCGGATGCCATTTACTTCGGGCTGGAGAAGTTCAACGCCCGGATGCGGGCCAACAATTTCACCGAAGCCGATTTGCCCCAGCTCATGGAGTTTCTGCACCGGCGGGGCGTGCGGGGCTATCTGACGTTCAACATCCTGGTCTTCGAGGACGAGCTGGCCGCGGCGGAGCAATACGTGCGGGCCATGATCTCCGCCGGGGTGGATGCCGCGGTGGTGCAGGATGTGGGCATGGTCCGCCTGATCCGCCAGCACTCGCCCGACTTCCCCATCCACGTCTCCACCCAAATGACCATTACCAGCGCCGCCGGATTGGAGTTCGCGCGCGCGCTGGGCGCCAACCGGGTCGTGCTTGCGCGCGAGTGCTCGCTGCCGGAAATCGCGGCCCTGCGGACGCCGCCGGCGGGGCTGCCGCCGCTGCCACTGGAGGTTTTCATCCACGGCGCGCTGTGCGTGGCCTACTCGGGCCAATGCCTGACGAGCGAGGCCCTGGGCGGGCGCTCGGCCAACCGCGGCGAATGCGCGCAGGCCTGCCGCCTGCCGTATGAACTGGTGGCCGACGGCCAGCGGGTCGCGCTGGGCGACCGGAAATACCTGCTCAGCCCGCAAGACCTGGCCGGGCTGGAAGTGCTGCCCGAACTGGTGCGGCTCGGCGTGGCCTCGCTTAAGATCGAGGGCCGCCTCAAATCACCTGAATACGTGGCCAACATCACCCGCATCTATCGCCGCGCTCTGGACCAGGGGGGCGGCGACGGACGGATCACCCGCGCCGATCGCTATGGCATGGAGATGGCCTTCTCCCGCGGCCTGCATACCGGCTGGTTCCGGGGAACCCACCACCAGCAACTCGTGCATGGCCGCTTCGGCAAAAAGCGCGGCGTCTTCCTGGGCCCGGTGGCGCGCCGGGAAGGCGAGCGCGTCTGGGTCGAACTCCAGGCCCCGCTCAAGCCCGGCGATGGCGTGGTCTTTGATGCCGGCTGCCCCGAGCAGGACGAGCAGGGCGGCCGGGTTTATGACGTGCGCCGCGCGGGTCGCGGGCCGGAGAATGGCCGGCTGGCGGAACTGCGCTTTGGCCGGGGCGACCTTGATTTCCGGCGCATCCATGCCGGGGATAAACTATGGAAAACCAGCGACCCGGAGCTGGACCGGGCGCTGCGGCAGAGCTATGCCGGCGATGCCCCGCGGTTCCAGCGCCCCCTCCGGATGGAAGCCCGCGGCGCCGCCGGCCAACCGCTCACCCTCATCGTCCAGGACGAACTGGGGCATGAAGTCCGCCTGGCCTCGGCGATGCCGCTGGCGCGGGCGCAAAGCCAGCCGCTGACCACCCCCCGGCTGCAGGCCCAACTCGGCCGCCTGGGCGGAACGGCATTCCGCCTGGACGCGCTGCAGAATTCACTGGCCGGCGAAGTGGTGCTGCCCGTCAGCGAGCTCAACCGCCTGCGCCGCGAGGCTGTGCGGCAACTGGACGCCCGGCGCGCCCGGCCCCGGCAGTGGACCCTGCGGAACGACGCGCCGGACGCCGCGCGCGCCAACGCCGCCCCCCCGCCCGCCCCGCCCGGCGCGCCGCCGCATCTGATCGTCCTGGTGCGCAGCCAGGCGCAACTGGATGCCGCGCTGCACGCCGGGGTGGAGACGGTGTATTGTGAATGGGAAGACCTGAAAAAGTATCGGGAGGCCGTCGCGGCGGCGCGCCGCCATGCGGCCGCCACGGGCCGGCGGGTGGAAATCTTCGCCGCCCCGCCGCGGATTTTCAAAGCGGGAGAAGAATGGACGCTGCGGCAGGTCCGCGCCAGCGAAGCCGACGGCTACCTGGTCCGCAATTACGACCATTTGCGCTTCTTCGCGCGCGACCGGTGCGTCGGCGACTACTCGCTCAACATCGCCAACCGGCTGGCCGCCGACTACTTCCAGCGCCAGTTCGGCCTGGAGCGGATCACCGCCTCGTATGATCTGAACGCCGCGCAACTGGCCGCCCTCCTGCGCGGCGCGCCGCCGGAGTGGTTCGAGATAACCATTCACCAGCACATGCCCATGTTCCACATGGAGCACTGCGTCTTTTGCGCCTTCCTCACCTCCAGCGCCGATTACCGAACCTGCGGCCGCCCCTGCGATACGCGGGAAGTCAAACTGCGGGACCGCGTCGGCGCGGAGCACCCGGTCAAGGCCGACGCCGGCTGCCGCAACACCGTCTTCAACGCCCGCGCCCAGACAGGCGCCGAGTATGTCGCGCGCCTGCAGGCGCTGGGCGCGCGCCACTTCCGCCTCGAATTCCTGGACGAATCCCCGGCCCAGGCCAGCCGCGCCATCGCGCTGTATCGCCAACTGCTTCGCGGCGAGATTTCCGCCGCGCAAATCAGCCGCGAGTTGAAGCTGCTCAACCAGCTCGGCGTCACCCGCAGCCCGCCCCGCCTCTGACCCGCCCGCCGCCGCACCTTTCCGCCGGAAGCGCCCGCCCCGGCCCGGCGGCTCAAAGCGGGGTGCGGGCCGCCCAAAAAAAGGGCTGTTCTTTCTTCCCGGAGGCGGTAGTTTGGAAACGAAGCTTAGTTATGAAAAGAACCGTGTGTGTGTTCCTCGCCTGCGCGGCCGGCGCGGTCGGGCCGTTGCTGGGTTCCGATAAGCCGGTGCCGGGCTCGGAGAATGTGGAAACGGTGGTCAGCGTGGATCCCGCCACAGCGGAAGAAGACATGCGGCGCGAGCAGGCGATTGCCGAGTTTACCGCCCGGATGAAAGCGGCGAACTACCCGGCTTTGTTCGAGGCCGCGGCAAAGGAATTCAACGTGCCGGCGGACATTCTCAAAGCCGTGGCCTTTGCCGAGACGCGCTGGGAGCACCTGACCTGGCCGCCCGGCGAAACCGAATCGCCGAAAAACGGCATGCCGCGGCCCTACGGCATCATGTCGCTTTGGGACAACAAGTATTTCGGGCACAGCCTGCTGGAAGCGGCGGCGCTGATTGGCAAGACGCCCGAGGAATTGAAGAACGATCCCTACCAGAATATCCGCGGCGGCGCGGCCCTGCTGCGCCAGCACTACGACGCCAATCCGAAGCCGGAGGGAACGACCGAGGCGGACATCGAAAGCTGGCGCTATGCCATCCGCAAGTATTGCGGCATCCCGGAGCCAGACCTCAACGCCCGGCACGCGCTGGATGTTTACGTGTTTATGAGCCAGGGCTATCACCAATACGGCATCGAGTGGGATGGCCGCCCGGTCAACCTGGACCCCATCCGCGAGGAAACCCGCCGCATCGTCGCCGAGGAAGAGGCGAAACAAGCCGCCGCGCAGGCGGACGAAGCGCCCGCCGAAGCCCCGCCCAGGCCGAAACTGTCCTCCCATCCCCAGCCCAAACCGGAAGCGGTGATGGACGAGGAAATCACGCCGCCGCCCCCCGCCCAAAAATCCATCAAGCCGTGGTGGATTATCCTGGCGGTCGTGGTGGTCGTGGCGGCCAGCTTTCTGCTGAAGCGCCGGCTCACCCGTTCCGATTCCGCCTGACCCCGTTCCCCGGAGCGCGGGCGCCCCGGGCGTTCCGACGGCCGGCCGTGGGGGCCGGGCGTTGCGGCGACCGGCGATCCCGCCCGAATCCTGATGAACCCAGCGATGAAAGCAGTTGTTCTGCGCGGCAAGGAAGAAATGCAGGTGGAGCACGTCCCCTCACCGCCGCTGCAAGCGGGCGAGGTGCGGGTGCAGATCGAAGCCGCGCTGACCTGCGGCACCGACCTGAAAGTCTTTAAGCGCGGCTACCATGCCAAAATGCTGATCCCGCCCACCCGCTTCGGGCACGAGTTTTCGGGCGCCATTGCGGAAGTGGCGCCGGAGGTGGCGGGCTGGCGCGTGGGAGACCGGGTGGCGGTGGCCAATTCCGCCCCCTGCGGCCAGTGTTTCTATTGCCACCAGCGGCAGGAAAACCTGTGCGACGACCTGCTGTTCCTGAACGGCGCCTACGCCCGCTCCATCGTCGTGCCGGCGCGGATCGTGCAGAAAAACCTGCTGCGCCTCAAGCCGGAGACCGACTTCGCCGACGCGGCGCTGGTCGAGCCGCTGGCGTGCGTGGTGTTGGGGGTCGAAGACGCGCAGTTGCGCGCGGGCCAGCGGGTGCTGGTCATCGGCGCCGGGCCCATCGGCCTGATGTTTGTCGCGCTGGCCAAACACCTGGGCTGCCAGGTGAGCGTCGCCGGCCGGGGAAAAAAACGCCTGGAAACCGCGCAGCGCCTCGGCGCGGACCTGCTCCCGAGCATCGAAGGCCCGGCCGGCCTGGAAGCCGTCCTGGCTTCCGGAACGAGGTTCGACGCCGTCATCGAGGCCGTCGGCAAGCCCGAGACCTGGGCCGCCGCCGTGCGGCTGGTGCGCAAGGGCGGCACGGTGAACTTTTTCGGCGGCTGCCCGGCCGGCACCACCCTGACGCTCGACACCTCGCTCATCCACTACGCCAACCTCACGCTGCGGGCCAGCTTCCATCACACGCCGCGCACGGTGCGGCGCGCCCTGGAGTTCATCGAGGCCGGCGTGGTGCGCGCGGATGATTTTGTGGACGGCGAATGCGCGCTCAGCGAACTGCCCCTGCTGTTTCGCTCCATGGCCGCCGGCAACCGGGCGGTGAAGACGCTGGTGCGCGTGCGCGAATAAGCCGGGCCCGCGCCGGAAAGCGCGCGCTCCCCGCGGCGGCGCCGGCGCGCGGCTAAGGCGGCACCACCTGCTGAAACTCCGGGGACGAGCGCAGCGCGCGGAAACGCTCATCCTTCCGGGCGGTATCGAGCAAATCCCGCGCCTTGGGATCCTGCTGGAGCCGTTTCTGGCTCAGGTCAACCGCCTGGCGAAGGGCGGGCAGGGCCTCGGCGGTCTTGCCGAGGCCGCATTTCAACGCGGCCAGGTCGTACCAGGCCTCCGGGTTGGTGGGCATGAGTTTGACCAGCGCATCCAGCGACTGCTCGAGCTTGGGCACATTCTGCAGCACCGCATACGCCTGGGCCAGGCTGAGCACCGCCGCGGCATCCAGTTGCGGCTGCTTTTCCAGCTTGTCCACGGCCCGCTGCAAATCCGCGTAATGCCCCAGGCTGCTGTACACCGGGATCAGGCTGCGGAAAACATCGGCGCCGGCCTGGGGATGGTTCAGGATGCCTTCCAGGATCTGCACCGTGCGATTGGTTTGCTGGAGTTGGAGGTAGGCGCTCGCCAGGTCGAGGGCGGCCTGAAAGTTGGAGGGATTCTGCCGCACCTGTTCCTCCAGTTGCTGGAAGGTGATCTGGGCCTGCTCATAGCCCGCGCTCTGCTGGTAGCCCCGGATGGTGTCCACCAGCCCCTTCACCTGGCCATTGTAGGGATCCAGCTTCAGGCAGGTCTCGGCCACCAGGCGCGCGTCGTCAAAGCGCCGCGCCTGGAGCAGCAGTTGCGCGTAGCGGAAGACAGCCTCCGGGCTGTACGGGCAAAAGGCGATCGCCTGGCGGAAGGCAAAATCCGCTTCCTTGAATATCCGCTGGTACTCCTCGTGCGATTTGGGCCGGTACTCCGGCGGGCAGATATTGGGATCGGGGTTCAGGCGCCAGGCGTAAATGCCGCCGATGGAGCTGCGGAGCTTGGAAAAGGATTTCTGGGCATCGTCGTCGTGGACGAATTTGCGATCGCCGGTAAAGCCGGTGAAGTCGTGGCGCAGGTAGGTCTTTTCAATCCAATCGGTGATCTGCTTGACCGGCGTGTCGTAATCCACAATGTCCCCGGTCAGCCGCCGGGCGAACTGCCGCCAGAACTGGTGGTCGCGGTTGAGGATGTCCTCCGTCAACGTCGGCAGCGGCTGGCGGTTGATCTTCATGATGATCCCGAAGGGCGTCAGGTGCGGATACATCCAGTCCAGCGGGAAGCTCTCCTCCACGAAGAACTCGTTCTTGGGATTGTGATCGAAGATGACCTTGGTCAGCAGGCCGTTGATGTTCATGACCGCCACCTGGCCGGAGACCTGCACCCGGTTGTCAACCAGCTTCACGTCCTCGCCCGGTTTTAACTGCCCCGCCTGCAGGCGCCGCTGGGCATCGGTCACATACTCCTCGAAGCAGCGCCGGGAATCCTCCGGCGTGGCCGAGTAGATTTCGCGGTCGGGGTACACGCCGCCCCGGCTGCGGGCGATCTCGCGGGGATACGCCGCCTCCAGCAGCAAGCGGTTGAGCCGGATGCGCGTCCAGCTTTGCGGGTTCTCCTGGATGAAGTCCGTCAGGTACTCCGAAAGCTGAACCTGCCGGAAGCGTTCCGGCTCGTAAAACGGCCGGGCCTGCTCCAGTTGGGCCAGCTCGGTCTCGAGTCGCTCCTGCTTCCGGCGCAGCCGCTTCGAAGTGCTGCCATCCGCCAGCTCCTGGTCCACCGCGGCCTTCTCCTGCTGCAGGTCGCGGGCGCGCCGCTTGAGCTTAAGCTCGCGCTCCAGCAGCCCGTTCAAGTCCCGGGCCAGGTTCCGGCGCAGGCTCGCCTCCGCGCCCGGGGCGTCCAGCAGATGCTGCGTCGCCGGGCTGAGGTTCTCATACAGATACTTCGAGACCGGGTCCTGCTGCGGGCCGGGGCGCAGCCGGGCCGCGAACGCGGGCAGGTCAACAAAGTCCCGGTCGGCCAGCCACGACGTGTAGGTGCGGCGGCGCTTTTCGATCCGGTCGCCCAGCGCGGTGAAGGCCCAGTCCAGCGGCGCCACCGCCCGGGCCAGCAGGTTGGTCTGGTAATCCTTGTCCTTGAGCACCATGCGGAACAGCTCGCGGAAGAAGGGCGGATCAATCTGGGTGCTGCGGTTGTAATGCGCGCGGATGTAGCACAGGTACGTCCCGTCGGCCAGGGCGTTTTGCGTGATGATATAGACATCGCGCCGGTCGAACTTCTGATCCTCTTTGGGCTGGCAGGAGTGCGGCGTGAAGCTCTCGCAGAAGATGATATACGTCGGGCAAAAGCGCCCCGGATCCGTCCCGCCATACAGCACCGCGTTCCGGGTCATCTCCGGGTAGAGCGGCTGGCCGGCCGCATCCTGGAAGGGCGGGGTGAACATATCATGCCCGAACCAGTAGCCGAACCAGTGATGACGCTGGTTGCTGGGGAACCAGTGCGTAAGCGCGGAATAAACCGGCATGGCGGCAAACAGCCCCAGGGTCACCAGGAGCGGCCCGCGCTGGCGATAAACCAGCAGCGCCAGCACAAAGCCCACCGCGATGGCCAGCAGCAGCAGGTTGGCATAGATGGGCAGGCCATACTGATTCGGGGCAAAGGCGCGCCCCACCCAGTGCGGCAATTCCGAAAGCGGGATCACCCCCGCCGGGCCAAAGTAATGCTTGCCGGTCGTGTTCCAGAGGCAAAACAGCGCCAGCACCACCGCAAACATCCCGCCCGCCAGCCCCCACAGCCGGAACTGCTGATAGTGCGTCGCCATAAAGGCCGCCGTCAGCGCCAGCCCGTAGCCAATCAGGCAGGCCACAATGGTATGCGAAGAGCAGAGAAAGACCTTGACCAGGTCGGCCGAAGCCCGGTCGGGCGTGGGATTGAGCAGCATGATCAACAGCGCCCCCAGGCACAGGTACAGCGCCGACAAACTGATAATCCACGCCCGCTCGCGCCGCTGCATCTTGAAAAAGAACAGGAACGGCACCAGCCCGATAAACATATAAACCCAGGTGAACTCATCGGCCACGCCCTCAATCAACATCCCCAGCTGGCTGGCAAACCGCGTCGGATCGGTAATCGGGTTGGTCGGGTTGGGCTGCTCATACTGGCCGCGGCTCAGCGCGTGGAAGAACCCCTCCACCGTGCGCGGATATCCCCACTGCATGGGCGGATTGGACATGCCCGACACCGCCATGTAGAGATAAAACGATACGCCCAGCATCCACAGCCCGGCCATCGCCAGCACGGTCTTCCAGTACGTCCCCAGCCCCCTGGTCCGAACCGCCAGCCAGATGGCGGCCACCAGCGAGCCAATCCCGATGGCATTGAACAGGAACAGCAACCCGGGCTTGGCCCCGATATTGTGAAACATGTGGTCGCCGGTAAACACCACCAGCAGGCAATCCACCAGGTACACGATGAAATTGCCCAGAAACGCGTCGCGCCCCAGCCGCGGATTGCCGGCGGCAATCGCCACCTCGATGCCCAGCGCGGCCACAATGAGACTCTGGTGCAGCGTAATGCAGACCCCAAACAGGAACGCCGCCCAGTAGGCGTAGCGCATCTGGTGCGGCGCGTAAATCCACCGCAGCAAACAAACCAGCACCGCCAGATACCACGGCACGCTGGTCACGGCGATGCGATTCACCACCACCGACTCGTTCCACATGAACCCGTCCAGCCCCAGCAGCAACCCGGCGCACACCGCCGCGACCAGGCAAATGGCGCTCTCCCATTTGCCGGTCATGTTCTTCAGCTCTTCAATCCCCTCCATGAGCATGCTGCTGCCGCGGGAAACCAGCAGCGCGAGCAGACCGCACGCCATGGCGCCCGAAAATGCCTGCCCCACCGAAACCCGCCAGGCCATGTTTCCGAACGGCAGCAGCGTCGTCCAAAGCCAGCTATAAATCGTCCAAACCGGGTAACCGGGCGGATGTGGAATCCCGGCATAAAAGGCCCCCGTCACCAGCTCGCCCGAATCCTCCAGCGTCAACTCGGGCGCCAGCGTCAGCAAATAAACCACCCAAACCACCACAAACGTAATGGCGAGCGACAGCCAATCAATCGGCCGGAACAGTGGCGGCACAGGTCCGGGAGCAGAAACAGGCAACGGCTTCGGCGCCTTACGCCCCTCCGATTCCGTCTTCTTTGGTTTGATCATAATGAGTCTCTCGACTTACCCGGACACCATAACCAACAAAACCAGGGCAACGCCAGTTGAATCTTCAAGCCACCGCCCGGAACACCGCCCGCTCGACCAATCGCCGGAAACCGCCGGAGAAAAAGGCAAAAGAAAAAGGACCCCCACCAGCGCCGCAAGCCGAACAGCAGTCCGGCGCCGCCGCCAAAGGGTCATGCCCGGAGGCCAACCCGGACCGGCAGCCGGCATCCTCCGCCCCACCTTCCCCGCCCTCCCCGGCCCCGACCCGAACGCCGGACCGCTAAAGCTCCTCCAAGCCGTTCCCCGGCGCCACGACCGGGCAGCCATCCCTCCCTGCCCACCCCGGCAGCGATCCCCCAACCCCATACCCGCTTGCCCGCCATTCCCACTCATTTCCCCCTGCCAACAGGCCGTGTACAAGGGGTGTACAAGGGATGCCCACCGGATGTACCAGCTAAAATCCCATGATCTCCCGGTGAGCATCCCTTGTACACCCCTTGTACACGGCCTGTTTGGGGCTATGCAGTGGCATAATGAAAGGGAATTGGCTGGGTGGGAGGCAGGCTTGGTGGGAGGGATGGGAGGAATGCCAGAACGGGGGTTAGGGGAAGTGTCCAATAATTAGACACTTCAAGTCTTCGCTAGAGTGTCCAATTATTGGACAGTTTTTGGGGTTGCCGGGGAGGCAGGAGGGTGGCCGGGATTGGCTTCGGGCGGGGCGTATGCCGGCGGGGCGGGTCAGGGGGGAAGGTCTTTGCCGGTGGAAGTGATGGTGAGTTTGCCGTGTTTGACGCCGCGCGCGGCGATCAGTTCATCGGCGATGGCTTTGACGGTTTGGGCTTTGCCGCGCACGGCGAGGACTTCCAGGCAGTTATGGTGGTCCAGATGGACGTGCAGCGTGGCGAGGATGAGGTGGTGGTGGTCGTGCTGGATATCGGTGAGGGTGGTCTGGACGTGCTGTTTGTGGTGGTCATAGACCAGGGTGATGGAGCCGGCGATTTCGCGGTCGCCGTAGTTCTGCCGGTGCTCGACCAGGCCGGCGCGGATGAGGTCGGCGACGGCCAGGGAGCGGTTGGCGTAGCCTTTTTCGCGGGTCATCCGGTCCAGCTGGGTGGCCAGGTCGGGAGGGACGGAGACGGTAAAGCGGACGACGTGGGGTTTTTTGGCGGGTTTCACAGGTTTCGCGGGTTGGGGGAGGCGCCGGGGTGGAGGCGGAGATTCGGGCGGAAAAGGGAATCAGGGGCTTTTGAATTGCATGCCGTCCCGGTTGGCGAAGCGCACGATCACGCCGTCGTCGCCGGTGCGTTGGTACCAGGTGAGCTGGCTCATGGGGGCGTGGCTGCTTTGGCTGCGGGGGCTGCGGGGCCGGGGGCCCAGGCTCCAGAGCACCCAGCGCACCGGGCTTTCGGCGGGCTGGGAGTAGAACTTGCCGTGGTCGCTTTTGAGGTTGGGGTAATTGGTGGGCACCCAGAGGGCGTAGTTGCCGGCGGGCTCGCCGTTGAGCAGCAGCGGCCCGGGCGCGGCGTATTTATAGGTGTGGCCGGGAGAGAACGGGTCTTCCAGGTTGGCTTCGCGCCCGTCCTCGCCGCTGCGGGGCAGGTAGCGGCTTTCGGAGAGTTCGCCCGGCAACTGGCACCAGTGGTCGCGCAAGTTGTTGTTGCAATTCTCGCGCACGGGGGGGACCCGGCCGCCGTGGTCGTCGGCGTACATTTGCAAGGCCAGGCCGATGCCGTAAAGCTCGGCATGGACCTTGGCCACCAGGGCTTTTTCGCGGGCCCGGGCGATGGCCGGGAGCAGCAGGCTGGCCAGCAGCGCGATGATGGCGATGACGACCAGCAGCTCGATGAGGGTAAAGCCGGGCGCGCCCCGCGGCGGGGCGGCGGGGCGCGCGGGCTCACACTCGCGACGGCGGCTCATGGGAGCAGCTTAAGCCGTCAGCGCACGCGTTGCAATCGGAAGAAGCGCGCGGGCGCCGCCGCCGGGTCGAGGGTCACCGTCCAGCGGTCGTTGGCCAGCACGGGGGAATTGGTCACCGGCAGCCAGTGGTCGCCCCCGGCGAGGGCCGGCTGGCTGAACAACTGGTAGTTGGCCAGCGAGGCCGGCCAGGAAAGGACGGTGGGGGCGGGGCCGGACACGCTGAGGAGCGGCGGTTCCGACGGCAGGATTTGCTGGACGAACAGCTCGTAGCCGTTGGTGCCCTGCGAGCCGGAGTTGCTTTCCTGGTTGAGGATGCCGATGGCGTCGAAGACATAGTCCGGCGCGGGGCCGAGGTCGTAGCGGGGGTGGCGCAGCCGGAACATCCGGTTTGCGCCGTCGGTGACCTGGCAGAGGCGGTTGCCCCAGGTGTTGGTGGGGTTCCAGCCGTTGGTGCTCAACAGGGTCAGGCCGTTGATCCGGACGCGCATGCTCTGCCAGTGTTCGCCGCCCGTGGCGCGCGTGGCGTCGAAGATGTCCTCGGACGTGCCGGGATTGTTGTCGTCGGGGCGCATGAGCGAGAGCAGCGAGATGACTTCCGGCGCGGGCAGGCCGTAGTTGGAGGAGACCAGCGAGATGGTGAAGTCAAAGTCCGGCTCGTTGCGGTGCATTTCATTGATGTTCCGCTTGCCCCCGTAGAAGAGGCTGGCCTGGGCCGTGACGGAAACGAGGTCGCCCTTGCGGAAGGCGTGGCCGGTGAGCGGGTCGTGGTTGAGCCGCGCGATTTCGGCCAGCCACTCGCTATTGCTATAGCTGAAGGAATCATCGCCGGGCGAACGCCGGGTCGCGTAGTTCTGGCCCATCCAGCAGAAGGTGCCGCCGCGGTCGCCCGGCGCGGTGGCCTGCACCACGATCTGCCATTCGCCGCCCATGGTGCCGACGTAGGCCGGCTGGAAATTGGGCGTCGCGTCCAGCATTTCGTCCGGGTCGGTGAGCAAAACGCCCTGCACCGTGAGCGGGTAGGCGGGCGTCCAGGCGCTCTGGCCGACGGCGTTGACGGCTTGCAGGTTGGCGTGGGTTTCCGCGAGCGCGGACGCGGCCGGCAGCAGCGCGGCCAGGGTCAGTGCGCCCCACCGGCCGGCGCGGACCGGCGTCCGGGGCGTGGAGGTCGTTTCGTTTGGTTTGGTTGCTAGTATTACGTTCATGCCAAATAATATGAAGCAAGGCGCGGCGGAGCGCAAGGCGAAAAAGCCGCCCGCCGAAAGCCCGGCCCCGGCGGCGGGTTCCGCCGGGCGGCGGCGCGGGCGGCGGCGCCGGGGGCGGGCGGCGGGGCGGGAATAAGGGTTTGACACCGGGCGGGCGCGGCCCTACTGTGGCGGCACATCAATTTTATGGCTGAGAATATTCCAAATGTTCCGACCGGCGCGATGCCGCCGAAGAAGGAAACCGGCAAGGT
>JAAYVL010000141.1 GCA_012517205.1 Verrucomicrobiota bacterium | reverse complement strand
GTTTCCAAGTCCATCGAGGATGAATTTGGCAAATACCGCAACTGGGATCAGGTTATTGGAGAAAATGGCCCGTTTGATGAGCCAAATTTCTGCTTCGAGCAGGGCCAGGTGTTCGTGCGTAACAGCCAGTACCGTCAGGCAGCCGCGCAATTTGACCGCGTCAAGTCGCTGGCCCCCAGCAATCTCGACGCGCGCATCTGGTTGGGGCAGTTATATGTCGTTAGCCTGATGCCGGCGGAGGCGCTCCGGATCATTGATGAGATTCACGCGCAACCCGATCTGGCGGCAGCCGCTGTCACCAATCGGACCGAATTGCTTTTTGTCGAAACCTCCGCGCATCTGGGGAAGGACGATCCCGCCGGAGCGGATGCGGTCGTCCAGGCTTCCTTGCGCCAATATCCCAACGACATGGACCTTCTGGCCACGGCGACGCAAGTTTATCTTAAATACGGACGTTTCTCTAATGCGCTCAGCATCATCGAGCAGGAGCTAATCCTTGCCCCCACGAACGTGACCGCGCTCATCAATCAGGGCTACGCCTGTATTCAGGTTGGCGCTTTTGAAAAAGCGATTCCGGCGCTCACGCAGGTGCTGACCATTGAAACCAACAATCATTCGGCGCTGTTAAATCGCGCCATTGCCTACCTGCGCGCCAATAAGCTGGCTGAATCTAAAGACGATTACGAACGCCTGCAGAAAGTGTTTCCGACCGCTTCCCAGATTTCCTATGGCCTGGGCGAAATCGCCTGGCGCAAACGGGATACCAACGCTGCGATTAGAAACTACGAGCTCTACCTGGCCAACGCCCCCACCAATACCGTGGAAGCCAAAAGTGTTATCGCTCGCCTGATGGAACTGAAACCCGGCGCGCGCTAACCGCCCCGGATGCGGATTCTACACGTCATCACGCGATTAATCATCGGCGGCGCCCAGGAAAACACGGTTTCCTCGGTGCTGGGCCTGCGCGCGAAACCGGGAATGGACGTCCAACTGATTACGGGACCAACGACCGGTACGGAAGGTTCGCTGGACAGTGTCCTGGCTAACAACTCTCTCCCGCTGACGATTGTGCCACCGTTGGTTCGGCCCCTCCACCCCTGGAAAGACTGGATGGCTTGGCGGGAGCTCGTGCGGCTGTTTCGAGTGCAAGCCCCCCAGATCGTGCATACTCATAGCAGCAAGGCGGGGGTATTGGGACGCCTGGCTGCCGCCCGGGCTGGTGTCCCAATTGTGGTTCACACCATCCACGGCCCATCCTTTGGTTCCTTTCAAGGGTGGCTGGCCAATTCGATCTTCAAGGCGGCCGAACGTTATGCCGCCCGCGTCACCACTCATTTTGTCGTCGTGGCCGAGGCCATGAAACAGCAATATCTGGCGGCGGGCATTGGGCATCCGGATCAGTACACGACCATCCTTAGCGGCTTTGCGCTCGCTCCATTCCTGGCGGCCGCCAACGACCTTCAACTTCGCGCCCGCCTCGGCCTGGCTCCGGATGATATCGTCATTGGCAAGATAGCGCGGCTCTTTAAGCTCAAAGGCCACGATGATTTACTGACCGTGGCTCCCGAACTGGTGCGCCATTGCCCGCAAATCCGGTTCCTGTTCGTGGGCGATGGCCCCTGGCGCGGGCGCTTTGAGAAACGAGTGCGCGCGCTCGGGCTGGAGAAACATGTGGTGTTTCGAGGGCTTGTTCCGCCGGATGCTGTTCCCGCCCTGGTGGGGATCATGGATTTGGTTGCGCATCTGTCTTTGCGGGAGGGACTGCCTCGCGCTCTGGCGCAGGCCCTGGCCGGAGCCCGCCCCGTCGTCGCTTACGATTCCGACGGGGCCCGGGAGGTTTGCCTGGAGAATGAAACCGGATTCTTATTGCAGCCCGGAGACCTGGCTGGCTTGCGCAAGCGCCTGCTTCAATTAGCGCAAGACCGCGCGCTGCGCGAGCGCCTGGGCCGGCATGGCCAGCAGTTTGTGCGCGAGCGCTTTGGTGTAGAGCGCATGGTGGACCGCCTGTATCAACTTTACCGGCGGCTGAGCGGCCAACCGGCATGATATTTCCCTTTAATGTTTACCTTTGGGCTGGCGTAAGTGCCGGTGTCACCGTAGCGGTTGGATTGCCGCTTTGGCGACGCTGGTGTCTGCGTATCGGGCTGGTGGATGAACCCGGCCATCGCAAGATTCATGACCAACCAATCCCGCTCGCCGGCGGATTGGCGATTATGACCGGGCTGCTTGTCCCTTTGCTGCTGGCGTGCGGGGTGCTTTGGTGCCACAAGGCTGGCGGTGCGGCGAACACCCTCCCCCCGGCTGCCGGTTCCGGCTCGGCCAACGCAGGCAGCCTGGCTCTGCTGGACCCGGACGCGGCCTTTTTACTGCGGTATGGCCTGGGCCGCCGGGTTGCGGAGTTAGCCGGCATCGTCTGCGGGGCCCTGGGCATGCTGCTAGTGGGATGGCTGGACGACCGGCATGAGTTGCGCCCGCGGGCCAAGTTTGCCGGGCAATTGCTCGTGGCAGCGCTAGTCGCGGCCAGCGGCACGCGCATCACCCTGTTCGTCCCCAACGTCCTCTTCAGCTATGGCATCACCATCCTGTGGATTCTCACGGTGGTCAATGCCTTCAACTTCATGGATAACATGAACGGCCTGTGCGCGGGAATCGGCGCCATCGGCGCCTGGCACCTCGCAATAATTGCCGCCGCGGACAACCAGTATCTGGTGGGCCTGATTGCCTTTCTGACCTTCGGCGCCCTGCTCGGCTTTTTGCCCTACAACTTTCCCCGGGCCCGGGCCTTTCTCGGTGACGCCGGCAGCCATCTCGTCGGGTTCTTGCTGGCGGTGCTGGCCATTCTGCCGCACTTTTACACGGAGCAGCAGCCGCGGCGGTGGGCGGTTCTGACCCCCTTGCTGGTCCTCGCCATTCCACTGGCTGACCTGGTCTGGGTGGTGCTGCTGCGCTGGCGCAGCGGCCTGCCGTTCTACCAGGGCGATACCAACCATCTGTCCCACCGCCTGGTTCGCCGGGGGCTGTCCCCATCCTTAGCGGTAATCGGCATCTGGGCCGCGGCGGCAGCGTTGCCCCTTTTGAGTTACCTTTGCCTCTGGTAGGGGGGATGACCGCAAAGCGCAGCTTCGCCCGTTGCGCGCCCACACGCCCTTTCTGCGCGTCAGGCTTCGGCCTTGCTGCTTGCGGCGATGGCCTCCGAAAACAAGCGCAATACCTGGGCCCGCGGCAAAGCCCCGACTAAACGATTCTCCTTCAGCGTGTTCACCACCGGGATGTTGCGCTGTTCGCTCGCCAGCACCACGGACAAAACATCCGCCAGGCGCTGATTGGGCGTCACGCAAGCCGGCGGCGGCCGCATAAAATCGTAAGCAATAATCCCACGCAATTCCTCCTGTGACCCCAGGTATTCCTTTAAATCCTGCAGCGCCACCAGGCCGACCAATTGCCCCTTGGCGTCCACGACCGGCAGAAAATTGTTGGCGCTGGTCAAAAACCGCGCGGCGATTTCCTGCAGCGTCGCCGTTTCCCGCACCGGCGGCACCGGCGCCCGCATCAAATCCCCGACGCTGCGTTCCGCGACGGCTTCCGAGGCGCTGGGTTCCTGCGGCACGCGCAAACCCTTGTGGCGCAGCGGCTCGGTGTAAATGGTTTCCGGATGGAGCCGGCGGGCCACGAGCATGGACAGGACGCAGGCCAGCATCAAGGCCGGCATGAGCGAGTAATCCAGTGAAATCTCAAACACCATGATCATCGCCAATAACGGCGAGCGCGTGGTGGCCGACAACATGCTCCCCATCCCCACCACGGCAAAGGCCGCCACCGGGAAGTCCTCCCCCGCCCCTAATTGCTGCAGCGCCAGCGCAAATGTCGCCCCCGCACCCGCCCCGAGAAACAGGGTGGGCGTGAATACCCCCCCCACGGCGCCCGAGCCCACCGTCGCCAGGGTCGCCACCAGTTTGGCCAGCACGAGCGCCGCCAATACCAGCAGCCCGGTGGCCGCCGCCTCCCGCCAATGCGCGGATGCCATCTCATGCGGGTATGCCTCCAGCAGCAACCGGCAGTTGAGCCGCGCCAAGTCCACCCCGTGGGCATCGCGTTCGAGCATGCGCCGGGTTTCCTCCGATAATCTCACGCCGGCAAATCGCTGCGTCTCGTAGAGCGCCCCGCTCCGAACGATGCGATTTAAATCAGCCGTCAACGCCCTGGCCAGCCGCCGGTTTTCACCGCCCTGGTAATCGCCCAGCAGCACCACCGTCTCCGGGGCGAGCAGCGCTCCCAGGTAGGTGGAAACGCCATCCTCGCGAGCCGGCTGCTTCAATCTGCCCGCCAGCGATTCCAAGTCCGCAATATCTCTGGCCGTGAACGTCGGCGCGCCATACTCGCCATGCAAAATCCGGTTGGCCGCCACATACCCATTACCCCACACTTCCGGAAAACGCACGGCGATCAGCCCCACCAGCAACCCGCCCAGCGCCAAGCGCAGGAAAATCGGCACCGGCAGCCTCCGGAAACCGGCACTGGCCGCGTTCAGCAGCTTCATAAACACCGCCCCCAAAACGCCCACCACAAGCCCCAGGCACACAAACCAGGGCAACTGCGTCACGCTCGTCAATACGTAGGGCGGCACACTGTACCAAGGCTCGATGCCGAAGAAGCTGCGCGACTCCATAGTTGCCACCACCGACGCGCAGACCAGCGGCGCAAACAGGCTCATCGAGAAGTTCCCCATCACAATCAGCGCCGCAAACACCGCCCCGGAGATCGGGGCGTTGTAAGCCGCCGCAATCCCCGAGGCGGCTCCACAGCCCACCAGCAGCCGCAGCCGATACGGATGCCACTTCATCAATTGCCCCCATTTGGAGGCAAACGTCGCCGACAGTTGCGTAATCCCCCCCTCCCGGCCAATCGACCCGCCGGAACCAATGGTCACCAGGGAAGAAAGGAACTTGACCAGGCCGGTGCGCAGCGGCAGCCGCCCATCCCCGGCCACGATAACCTCCAGCAGATTGCTGGAACGTTGCGGCCCCACCATGCGCAAACCCCAGTAAAGCACCAGCCCCGCGCACAATCCGCCCAGGGTCGGCGTGACCACCCGCTGCCAGGGCGCCATGCGTTCCGCCACCTCGACCAATTCGCCCGGCTGCCGCAAAAACAACACCCGCACCAACTCGGTCGCGTAATAAAAAAAGATATTGACCAGCCCGCCGATCACTCCCACCCCGGCGGCCATCAACAGATTGAACGCATCCTCGCTGAAGCGCACCCGCCAGCGAACCCGCAGCCAGCGCTGCCAATGTCGCAGGAAGTACGCATGCGCCCCTTCAACCAGCCTTTTAGATCTCAACCACGGCACAAGCGGGGGCAGCTCCAATCCGGTCAATCATTAATACTCCAGAGGCGTACCGTGCGCGTGCGCAACCGCCCATGCCAGATCAATTCGGACCTGGGCAGCCGCGCGCAGGCCGCGCGTTCCGGAGACCGATACTCCAGGCAAAACTCCAACCCCTCCCGTGTCAATTCAGTCAGCTTCATGGGGCGAGCCTGGCTCGCCGTCCCTTGCTCCTTTTTGACCACCGACCACCAGGCGTCCTGAAAATCCACCTTAATCAAATGGCTGTCTCCGGGCTTTAAAACCACTACATGATCCGGGGCCGGTGTCATCGGCGTTTCGGCCTCATGCACCCAGCGCCAGTTCTCCGCACTCCGCCAAGGATCCACCATCAGATCCAAAGAACGCCCGCCCGGCAAATCCACTATCGCCACCGCATTCGAACTGACATTCTTCAACTCCACCGTAGCCCCAATCGTCCGCAACTGCCGCTCCGCACTGCTCCCGGTATCCGCCTCCTTCTCCAGGCGAAGGCCAATGCCCAATGCGCTCCGCCGGTAGCCATTGAGCACCCCTATTCCGTCCGGACTAAGCGCCACCTTCATTTCCAATGGTACCTGGACGGCCTCGGGCTCCCAGGACGGTTCCAATGGCCGGCCTTGCCCTTGTTGAACAAATAGCGCTTCCAAGCCATAGCGCACATCCAGTTGCTGGCTCCAGGATCGCTCGGTTCGCCCTCGCAAAAACACCCCTTCGGCTGGCCGCTCCGCGGAAAGACTCTCAAACTCCGCCACTTCGTCCTCCCCGACGCGCAGGCGCGCATAGACCCGCGTGTCCGGCGGCAGCGCCGAAAACGCCTGGTTGCGGTCAGCCAGGCGGCCGCGGCACTGCGCGCGCGACACGCTCGACATCTCGTACGCCACCCGGACGTAGTCGCCCCGCATAACATCACGCGGATCCACGGGAATCGTTCGCAGGTAGATCGTGCGCCCGGTGCGCAATACCCATTCGCGCTCACCGCCCAGGTACGCAAGCGCCAGAACCTGCAAGGCCACCGCGCCGATGATCCATTTCGTTTTCATGGCGTTGCTTTTGCTGGTTGCAGCCGTTGCCGCGCGCGGCGAAACGCGATTCCTTCCCCAATCAGCAAACCTCCCACCACCAGAAAAACGACCCCTCGCACCGCCAAATTCTCAAACAGGTCGAAGTAGCGGGCCGCAACCAATGCCACCAACAAAAGGGAACCCAACAAGGTCGGGCGCAGCAGTCCCTCGCGGCAGCCACGCCCTATCCAGGCCGCCGCCAGAGCGAGAAATATCAGGTTATACACCGCCGCGACTTCCCACCGGTAATTGGATAATCGCGCCAGGCTCAATACTTGGCTCAAGAGCGCGGTCAACGGCAAAAGCCAGTTTTCCAAGGGGAAGACCGCCTGGCGGACGCGGGCGCCTCCCGCTCCGGAAAGGTCCGAGGTGTCATCCCCCCGCCGGGCTGACCCGGTTCGCAGCGACCACACCACCCATCCCCAAGCCAACATGCTTAAAATAAAGGCCCCCCAACCATAAACTAACTGCCTTAACCTTAAGCCCGCCTCGTCAGACAAATCCCCGGCGATATCGCGCTCCGCAAAAAAGGGAAATGACAGCAGATAAACCGGCAACAGAAAACACCACCAGCCGTAAAACTTCCAAATGCCTGCCGCCTCCGCAAACCAGCCATGGCGCTCCGCCAGCAGCGCCACCGCCAGAAATACCGTGCCGAACTGCAAGAGCACGCGCAGCAGCAGAAACCCGTGCAACACGCTCACATTAGCACACAAGGTAATGACGAAGGCCGCCAGAACAAAAAAGAACAGGAACGGTGAGCGTAATCGCCACGCCAGCAGCCCCACCCCCGCCAGGATCAGCAGGAGCCCTCCATCCACCGGGGCTTCAAATGCCCAGCTTTCGGAGCAGCCCCAGATACCGAGAACCGTGACAGCCAGAAGTCCCTGGACCAGCGAAGGCATGGCCCAGGCCAGCAGCAGCGCCCCCAACCCCCAGATCAGGAAGCCATTCGGATAGTGCTCCTGGATATTATAAATCTGGGCGATAAGCCAGATACCGGAACCGAAAAGCATGCTGCCCAGCAAACACACCGCTTCGCCTGCCTGCCGCCACCGTTCTCCCCGTTGGAACAGCCAGATGCCCACCCCGTGCAGCATCATCAGCCCGGCAAATACAATCGCCAGTTTGCCGCCTCGTGGAATGGCCTGCCAGTTATAGGCTAACAGTAAAATAATCCCCAGGCCAGCGGTAACCGCGCCGAAGCCGGCGAAGATAATCGTACCCCACGGCAACGCGGCTTTGGGAGCCGGGTAAAGCCCGCGGATTTGCCCTGCCTGATCCTCTGAAATCAAGCCCCGGGCCACCCAACGCTTCGACTCCCGCCACAACCACTGGATTCGGTCACTCATTGAGGCCTCATCGTGGAAAGACTATAGGAGCCCGTTCCCAGGGTCAACAGGGCCTTTGGCCTTGTTGATATTGAGCTGGGAAGATTGAGACCGCGGATGGGGCGGAGTTAAGCGCTTCGGAAGAGCTGTCTGGCCGTGCGCCCAAGATCAGGGCGGTTGGAAACAGAGGGGCTGGTTAACTTCGCTCGGAAGGAGATCGTCGCCGCCCTTTTGCCTGATCCTCCGGGCCAGTTTGCGTTGGTCGTGCAAAGGGTTGGTGGTGATAGGCTTGCCTTTCAAGGCCGGCAAGCTTTCCCGCGGGGCGGTGGCCGTTGGTTCGCATCACACCGTGTCTTTCGCATCCGCGGGCAGCGTTGCTCCCAAGGTCGCCCAGCCGCTTTGAATTGGCAGACTCTGTCATACCAGTCCCCTCAACCCGAAAAGCGGCGTTGGGTTTAGGAAAACCTTTTCTCCCTATTTTGCAGAAACTCAGGCGCCGATAACAAAGGATTCTGCCCGCCATCGCCAACCCAAAAAAATTGCCCTTGCGCGAAGACCTCCCGCCCGCCAGCCTTCCCCAAAACCCTCGGGGTGGTGGTGGCTGGGACTTCCAGTCCAAGGAATGGCAGGAAGCCGAGTCGCTCTCCGGGGCAATAACGAAAAGGTAATTAACTATGAAAATGCTCACCTCTCCGCGCACGGGCAGTCTGGGCGCGGAAACCTATTACCAATCCCCCTTCGGCGTGTGCGCCCGGCGGCGCACCGTTCCCCGGGACCGACCCTCGGAGCGCAAGGCGGCGGCACGGTCGTATTTCGGGATCTCCTCACGGGAGTGGGGTCTCAAGCTCAGCGAAGCGCAGCGCGAGCGCTGGAACGCCGCAGCATTGCACGTCCCCAGCCGGCCCTGGATGGGGCAGTATTCGCACTTAAGTGGGCAACAGTTTTGCGTCCAGATCAACAGCACCCTGCGGGGGCTGGGT
>JAAYVL010000144.1 GCA_012517205.1 Verrucomicrobiota bacterium | reverse complement strand
GTACACCCCTTGTACACGGCCTATTGGGAGCCATAGGCTGGCTGGGGAGGCTGGGGCGGCTGGCGGCGGGAGCGGGTGCCTTATGAGACGCTAATCCGACCCTTGGTTGGCCCGAACGCCGCGTGCGGGCACGCGGCTGGCAAGGAACGGGAGGGCGCTTCGGCGCGCTGCGTGTTTCCGCGCGGCGCGGTGTGCCTCTCTGCTGCCTGCGCGTATCTCCGCGGGGAGGAAAAGTCCGCGCCGACGCCTCGCGCGGGCATGCGGCCAGCCGGGGAAGGAAGAGCGCTTTTGCCCGGCGCGCAGGCTTGCGCGTTGGCGCGGCGGCGGGGTGCGAGGATTTGGATAGAGGATTGCGGTATGAAAGCGCGCCCTTTCAGGGCTGGATTGGTTTGGGGGCGCTATTCCCAGGGCGTTGCCCCGGGCTATCGCATGGCGCCCCGTTGGGGCGCGGGGGTATGGGCGATCATTATGCAGTCTCTGGTACGACGACACGTGTCCGAACGCGGCAAGACGGAGCAGGTGGACAACGGGCCCGGCGTTGGCCGCAACACGGCAAGACGGTGGGGTTGCGCCAACAAGGCCGGCGTTAGCCGCAACGCGGCAAGACGGAGAGGTTGCGCCAACGAGGCCGGTGTTGGCCGCAACGCGGCAAGACGGTGGGGTGCGCCAACGAGGCCGGCGTTGGCCGCAACGCGGCAAGACGGTGGGGTTGCGCCAACAAGGCCGGTGTTGGCCGCAACGCGGCAAGACGGTGGGGTGCGCCAACGAGGCCGGTGTTGGCCGCAACGCGGCCAAAGGAGATAGCCCAGGGCAACGCCCTGGGAACAACGCCCCCAAACCAATCCAGCCCTGAAAGGGCGAAACGCGGGCACTCCCACGCCTAATGTTCTGCACACGCGCCGCCGTATTTCCTCAGCCAATGCCGGGATTCTTGTCCGCCAATATATTTCGCAAGCAGGCCGGCCTCGCCTCCCGGTTCTTCGCGGCGAGGGGGCGCGGGGATTTGGGCGGAGGATTGCGGTATGCAATTACGCCCTTTCAGGGCTGGATTGGTTTGGGGGCGCGCTATTCCCAGGGCGTTGCCCCGGGCTATCGCAGGGCGCCCCGTTGGGGCGCGGGGGCGGGCGCGGGAGAGCCGGGGTGCAGTCCGGCGGCCAGGTGGGCAAATTGTTCGAGGGACACGGTTTCGGCGCGGACCTGGGGGGAGAGATCGAGCTGGCGGAACAGGGCGGCGAGACGAGGCTGGGGCCAATCCGCTTTCAACAGTTTGAACATCATTTTGCGGCGCTGGGAGAAGGCCCGCTTGACGATGCGGACAAACGCATCCCTTGACTCCGGCGGCAGCAACGGGCGCGGGCGGCGCACCAGGCAAACGCAGGCGGAATCCACGTCCGGCTCCGGGAAGAAGCAGGCGGCGGGAATCCGGAACCAGGTTTGCGGCTGGCAGTTCAGTTGGACCAGCAGGGTCAGCACCCCGTAGTCGGGCGAGCCGGGCTGGGCCATGAGCCGCCGGGCGACTTCCAGTTGCAGGGTGGCGACCAGGCGCTGCGGGCCGCGGTCGCCGGCCAGTTCGACGAGGATGGGCGAGGCGACCGAGTAGGGGAGGTTGGCCACCAGTTTCCACTGGCGCCAGTCGCGCGGTTCGCGGCGCAGGAACTCCAGCGCGTCGTCCGTGAGAATCCGCAGCGCGCCCGCCGCGGGGCTGCCGGGGGGCCAGCGTTCCTGGAGGAACCGCGCCAGTTGGGCGTCTTTTTCGATGGCCAGGACTTCGCCGGCCCGCGCCCGGAGCCGCTCGGTCAGCGGGCCGAGGCCCGGGCCAATTTCCAGCACGCGGTCGGCGCGGGTCAGCTCGGCCGCCGCCACGATCCGGCGCAACTGGTTGGCGTCGTGCAGGAAGTTTTGCCCCAGGGACTTGGTGAGGCGGATGCCGCGCGCGGCCAGGACGCGCCGCATGTCGGTCAGTTTCATGTCCGAGGGGCGGGCGGCGTCAGGCGGCGCATTCCCGGCGCAGCGCCGCCACGGCGGTCCGCAGTTGGCGGGCGGAAATGGTCAGCGGCGGCGTGAAGCTGATGACGTTGGGGGGGTCGCCTTCGGGCAGGAAGATGAACCCGCGCCGCAACAGCGTTTTCACCAGGGCGAGCGCGCGCCGGGGGGCCGGGGAGCCGTCGGCGTGGCGGATTTCGACGCCGGCCAGCAGGCCCTGGCCGCGGACGCGCAGTTGGGCGCCGCGGGCGTCGCGGGCGAGCGCCGCGAGCGCGGCCAGCAGGACACGGCCCAGCCGGGCGCTGCGCCGCGGCAGGTTCAGCCGCCGGATTTCCCGAATCTGCGCCAGGGCCATGGCGCAGCCGACGGGATGGCCCAGAAAGGTGCTGGTGTGGATGGCTTCGCCGTCGGACGGCGGCCACGCGGCGTCCATGAGGTCGGCGCGGCCGACGCAGGCGGAGAGCGGGAAGCCGCCGGTCAGGGCTTTGCCGAGGCAAATCACGTCCGGGATCGTTCGGGCGTGTTCGCAGGCAAACCATTTCCCGGTGCGGCCGAAGCCGGTGTAGATTTCATCCAGAATCAGCAGGGCGCGGTGCTGGTCGCAGAGCCGGCGCAGGAGGGGCAGGAAGCCCGGCGGGGGGAGGTTGACGCCGCCGCGGACCTGGATGGGCTCGGCCAGGAGGGCGCCGACGCGCCCGTCCCGGAACTGGCGCCGGAGCTGGGATTCGAGGTCGGCCAGGGCGGCGGCGGGGCTGGCGGGCGGGAAGGGAACGAAGCGCCCGAATTGGCGCAACTGCGAGCGGAAAGGGGCGCGGAAGTGCGCGCGCGCGGTGACGTTGAGGGCGCCGTAGCCCAGCCCATGATACGCGCCCGTGAAGGCAATGACCCCCGGCTGGCCGGTGGCCAGCCGGGCGGTTTTGAGCGCGGCCTCGACGGCTTCGAAGCCGGAGTTGCAGAAGAGGGTCTTGCCCGTCCGCGCCGGCGCGGGGGGCCGGGGGCGGAGCGTCCGCGTCCAGCGCTCGAACGTGACGCGGCTCAGCTCGCGCGCCAGTTGGGCTTTGAGGGCGTGGGGGTGGACATCGCCCATCGCGTGCAGCAGGCGCGTCATCTGCCGCTGCCCGGCCCGGGTCACGCGCGGGTTGGCGTGGCCCGCCGCGGCCACGCCGAAGGCGGCGGTCAGGTCCAGGTATTTTCTTCCCTCGGGGTCCCAGACGTGCGTTCCCCGGGCGCGTTCCCAGACGATGGGCCACGCGCCGTCGGGGTCGAGGAACGTGACGTTGCGCGATTCGTAGGCGCGCAGGCGGGCGAGGGTTTGGCGCGTGGTCATGGGAGGGTCAGACGCCGCGGGCCGCGGGCGCCCAGATGACTTTGTGCAACTGGATTTGGAAGCGCACCGGCAGGGCGTCGGCGATGATGGCCTCGGCCAGTTCCCGGCGCGAGAGGGGCGTATGGCCGGGGGGCACGGGTTTCAGCGCGGGGTGCCGCTGGGCGGGGGCGAGGGGCTGGGCCCAGGAGAACAGCAGCGGGCAGCGCGCGGCGAGCTGGCGGCGGGCGATGCAGGCTTTGGCCCACTGGTAGTCCTGGCGCGAGGCGATGACAAACTTGAGCTGGTCGGTGGGCCGGAGGCAGGCCAGGTTTTCCCAGCGGTTGCGCGCGGCTTCGCCGCTGCTGGGGCATTTGAGGTCCACGATGCGCCGCACCCGGGGGTCCACGGGGGAAATATCGCGCGCGCCGTTGGTTTCGAGCAGGACGGTGAAGTGGTCGTCGCACAGGGCGCGCAGGAGTGGGAGGGAGTTTTTCTGGAGCAGCGGCTCGCCGCCGGTGAGCTCGACCAGGGGCAGGCGTTCGGCGGCGGCGGGGCGGCGGGCGCGGAGGGCGCGGCGCGCGGCGGGGGGCGCGAACGGGCGGGCCAGGCGGCGGACTTCGCGGCGGATTTCCGCCAGCGAGCGCCGGGTTCCGGCGGTGAAGGCGTAGGCGGTATCGCAATAGGAGCAGCGCAGGTCGCAGGCGGTGAGGCGGATAAAGATGCACGGCAGGCCCGCAAACGTGCTTTCCCCCTGCAGGCTCAGGTAGATTTCGTTGACGACCAGCGTGTCGGACATCGGCGCCAGCATAACAGGGGGGCGGGCGCGGGGAAAGAGGCAAGCGGCGGCGCGTTTTGGCTTTGCCCCCGGCGGGCGGAAACGGTTATGCTGCGGCGCATGGATATTTATGATCATCCCAGTTTCCGGATGGCGTGCCAGCAGTTCGACCTGGTGGCGGACCATCTGCAGATGCCGGAATCCGAGCGCGCGCGCGTGAAATACCCCAAGCGGGCCGTGACGGTGGCGCTGCCGATTCACCGCGACGACGGCTCCGTGCAGGTGTTCCCGGGCTACCGGGTGCAGCATCACCTGGCCCTGGGCCCGACCAAGGGCGGTTTGCGTTTTCACCCGGACGTGACGCTGGGGGAAGTGGCGGCGCTGGCGATGTGGATGAGCTGGAAATGCGCGTTGATGGGGCTGCCGTATGGCGGCGCCAAGGGGGGCATTGCCTGCGATCCGGCGCAACTCAGCCAGGCCGAGCTGGAGCGGTTGACGCGGCGTTACACGCAGGAGATGATTCCGTTCATTGGCCCGCAAATTGATGTGATGGCGCCCGATTTGGGGACCAATGAACAGGTGATGGCGTGGATGATGGATTCCTATTCCGTGCATATTGGCGCCGCCGTGCCCAGCATCGTGACGGGCAAACCCGTCGCGCTGGGCGGCTCGCAGGGGCGGCGCGAGGCCACCGGCCGCGGCGTGGGCTACCTCGTCAACCGGGCCACCGACACGATCGGGCTGGACATCAGCAAAGCCACGGCCGCGATCCAGGGGTTTGGCAACGTCGGCTCGGTGGCGGCGCTTTCGCTGGCGCGCTACGGGGTGAAGGTGGTGGCGGTGAGCGATGTGTTTGGCGGGGTTTACAATGCCAACGGCCTGGACCTGTGGGGCCTGGAAAAGCATGTGGCGGCGCAGAAGACCGTGGTGGGGTTTTCCGAGGCGGAACCCATCACCAACGAGCAACTGCTGGTGCTGCCGTGCAGCATCCTGGTTCCGGCGGCGCTGGAGCGCCAGATCACGGCGGCGAACGCCGGCCAGATCCAGTGCCGCATCATCGCCGAGGCCGCCAATGGCCCCACGACGCCGGAGGCCGACGAGATTCTGAACCAGCGCCCGGAGATTTTTGTCATCCCCGACATTCTGTGCAACGCGGGTGGCGTGGTGGTGTCGTACTTCGAGTGGGTGCAGGACTTGCAGAGCTTTTTCTGGGGCGAGACGGAGGTGGTGGACAAGCTGTTCCGGCTGCTGGAAAGCGCGTTTACCCGGGTGGTGTCCCTGAGCCGCAAGCAGAAGATTCCCATGCGCAAGGCCGCCCTGGCGCTCGGCGTGGAGCGGGTGCAGAAGGCCAAGCGGATTCGGGGGCTGTTCCCCTAGCCGGCGTCACTCCAGGCCGCGGTCGAACAGGTCGTCCTCGTCCAGCCCGAGGTAGTGGCCCAGTTCGTGCAGGAAGGTGGTGCGCACCTCCGCGCGGAAGCAGGCTTCGTCGCCGTCGGCCAGGTCCAGGAGGTTCGCCAGGAAAAGAATGATCTGCGGCGGGAGCGGCAGGGCGGAGGTTTCCTCGTCGGCAAACTCCGGGCCGACGAACAGGCCGAGGGTGTCCGGCTCGATGCCGTCGCGGCGGTGGGCGGCGTTGGGGCGGAGCTCGCAGGTGACGGGCAGCGCCCGGGCGCGCTCGCGGAGCGGCGCGGGCAGGGCGGCCAGTGTGGCTTCCACTTCGGCGCGGGCCAGGGCGTGCAGTTTTTCCCAGTCCGGGGGCATGGTCTTTTTATGGCGCGGGGTTGCGTGTTTTTGCCCGCGCCGTGGCAAGGCCGGGAAGGGGCGGGCCGGGCCGGCGGCCGGGGGCAAAGCGCGCATCGCACAGCGCGTCCAGGACGCGCATCTCCGGCGTCCGTTGCCGGGGCGGCGCGCCAACGCCGGCCGGGTGGGGGAGGGCGGCTCTGCGGTTCATGGGAGCCAGTATGCGGAGATTGGGCGGGTTGGCCAGAATTATGGCGCAACCCCGGGGCCGGGGCGGGCGGATGGGGGGCGTTAGATTTGAGTTCCCCCGCCGGCGGGGTTGGCGATATGATGCCGCCGTTGCGCCAAAGGCGAATTGTCGGCGGCGCGCGCGGCCGGGCCGGCCCGAGGGTGCTGGCGTCCATCGGCGCATGGGTGAACGGGACCCTCGAGAGTTCGCATTGGTCAGATGAAAAAACATATTGCACGGGTGATCGCCGCCGGGCTGGTTCCCACCCTCCTGGCCGCCGGGTCCGCGGCGGCGGGAGACTGGCCGCAATGGCGCGGGCCGAACCGCGATGGGCTTTGCCCCGAAACCGGGCTGTTGAAGGAGTGGCCCCCGGGAGGGCCGCCGCTGCTTTGGAAAGCCGCCGGCCTCGGCAGCGGTTTCTCCGGCGTGGCGCTCGCGGGCGCGCGCCTCTACACCCTGGGGGAGCGCCCCGAAGGCAATCACGTCCTGGCCCTCAACCGCGCGGATGGCAAGCTCCTGTGGTCCACGCGGCTGGGCAAAGCCGGCGCGCCGGGCTGGGGCGGGTTTGCCGGGCCGCGCGCCACCCCCACCGTTGACGGCAACCTGGTCTTTGCGCTGGGCCAGTACGGCGAGGTGCTGTGCGTCAACGCGGCGGACGGCAAGCAGCTCTGGAGCCGGCATCTCGTCAACGACTTCGGCGGGTCGCTTCCGGAATGGGGGTTTTCGGAATCTCCGCTGGTGGACGGCGAGCAGGTTCTTTTCACGCCCGGGGGGGCGCGCGGCACGCTGGTGGCCCTGAATAAGAAGACCGGGGCCGTGATCTGGCAAAGCAAGGAGTGGACGGATGACGCCCATTACTCCTCGATCATTCTCGCCGAGATCGGCGGCGTGCGTCAATACGTGCAGTTGACGGATAAAAGCGTGGCCGGCGTGGCGCCGAAGGACGGCAAAGTGCTGTGGCGGGCCATCCGCAAAGGCGCCACGGCGGTGATTCCCACCCCCATCCATGCCGATGACCGGGTCTATGTCACTTCCGGCTATAATATCGGCTGCAACCTGTTCAAGGTGGTCCGGGAGGGCGAGTTCACCGCCACGCAGGTCTATGCCAATAAAGTCATGGTGAACCACCACGGCGGCGTGGTCAAAGTGGGTGCGAATCTCTATGGCTACTCCGAGGGCAAGGGGTGGACCTGCCAGGATTTCGCCACCGGCGAGGCCCGGTGGCAGGAAAAGAACAAGCTGGGGAAAGGCTCGATCCTGTATGCCGATGGCTGCCTCTACTGCCGCGAGGAGGCCGAAAAAGGCGCGGTGGCCCTCCTGGAAGCCACGCCCGCCGGCTACGTGGAAAAGAGCCGCTTTACGCCGCCCGACCGCAGCGGCAAAAAGAGCTGGCCGCACCCGGTCATCGCGGATGGCCGGCTATACCTGCGCGATCAGGACGTGTTGTTGTGCTACAACGTAAAGGCCCGTTAAGATGAGCTCCGCGAACACGGTTTCCTCTTCCCGGCCGCACTATCCCCCGGGCTTCCGCGCGCGCCGGGGTCTCAACTGGAGTTTTCTGGGGCTGTTGTACACGTCCTTTTATATGTGCCGGTACAACCTCTCCATCGCGAATAAATCCATCAGCGGGGAGTTTGGTTTCAACCGGGCGGAGATGGGCTACATCATCACGACCATGCTCTTTGCCTACGCCTGCGGCCAGATCGTCAACGGGCTGCTGACCGACCGGCTCGGCGGCAAGCGGGCGATGTTGATTGGCGCCGCCGGGACGATCCTGATGAACATCCTGTTTGGCGTGGCGTCGTTCGCGGGGGTGCTGGGCCTGTTCATCGCCATTCGGGGCGTGGACGGCTATCTGCAGGCTTTTGGCGCGCCGGGAATGGTCAAGATCAACACGGCCTGGTTCAATCACCGCGAGCGCGGCAAGTTCTCCGGCATCTTCGGCTTCATGATTAATCTCGGGCGCCTGGGCATCTTTACAATGGGCCCCGCCCTGCTGGCGGGCTTCACCGTCCTCGGCCTGATCAACATTCCCCCGCTCCACTGGCGCTGGCTGTTTTGGGCTCCCTCCATCATCTGCGCCGTGGCCGCCGTGGCCATGGCGTTGACGGTGAAGGAAACGCCCGAGGAGGCCGGCTTCCACGGCGTCGTTCGCGACGACACCGGCCCGGCCGACGCCGGGGTGACGGCCCAGTTTTCCCAGGTTCTGCGCGCCATCCTCACCAACCCGGCGGTGTGGATTACCGCCTGCGCCTATGCCTGCACCGGCGCGGTCCGGCAGGCTGTGGACCAGTGGTTCCCCCGCTACATGCAGGACCTTTACCATGTGGACCTGCGCTCGGCGCGGTTCCAATTCCTCGCGTTCCTGATTCCGTTTGTGGCTTCGACCGGCTCGCTGGTGGCCGGTTATGTTTCCGACACGCTGTTCAAGGGGCGGCGCGCGCCCGTGGCTGCCATCCTCTACTTTCTGGAAACGGCGATTATCCTCCTGGCGGCGCAATTCCACAACGTGAATGCCGCCATCGTATTTCTGGTCCTCATCTCCTTTACCGCCAACTCGACCCACTCGATCCTGGGCTCGGCGGCGCCGATGGATATTGGCGGGCGGCGCTTTGCGGGGTTTGCGCTGGGACTGATTGACTCCTTCCAATACTTCGGCGGCAGCCTGGCCGGCTATTTCCTGGGCAACCTGCTCGACCGCAACCTGGGCAACTACTTCTATTTCATGGCGCCGTTTGGCGCCGCCGGCGGGTTGCTGATGCTCACGATTCGGGGCCGGATCAGCCACGCGCCCAAGCCCAGCCCCGCGGCTCCCGCCGGGGACGCGGGCCCGCCTCCCCGCAAATAAACCGGAGCGCGGCCGGGGCTACGGGCGCCCGGCGTCGGGGTTTTGGCCGTCCCCGCGCCACTGGACCCCTTCGCGGCGGAGCAGGGCGCGCTTCCAGTCCAGGCCGCCGGAAAAGCCGCCCAGCCGCCGGTCGGCGGCCAAAACACGATGGCAGGGCACAAACACCGGAATGGGGTTGGCTCCGCACGCCGTTCCCACCGCCCGCGCGGCATTCGGCTGGCCAATCGCCCGCGCCACCTGTCCGTAGCTCCGGGTTTGCCCCCGGCCAATGCGGCGCAATGCGCCCCACACCCGCTGCTGAAAGGCCGTCCCGGCGGAAAGATCAAGCGGCGGCAGCGCCCCGGCCGGGCGGCCGGCCAGCGCCCGCCGCAGCGCCCGGACAGTCACCGCGTGCCAGCGGCGGACTTGCGCCGGCACGCGAACGGCGCCGGCCTTGCGCCCGGGCCGCCCGCCCGCCGCCGGGAACGCCAGCCCGCACAAGCCGCGCGCGGAATAACGCGCCCGGAACTCTCCGCCGGGGGTGGGGATGGGGAGTTCGCACCCGGCCATCATGATCTTACTGGAAGTTGGCATGTGCCCGCAGGTTTGAGTGAAAACGGTTAAGCCCGGATCCCCCGGCCCGGGGCGCGCGGCGGAGCGGCGGGGTGATCATCGCTGCCCCTTGAGGAAGACCAGCAGCGTGCCCAGCAAAGCCAGGAACAGGATGACGGCGAAGAAGACGAAGCGATTGCGCGCCACCCGTTTCTCATAACGCAGAGGCCGAAGCCCCTGGATGCCGCCGGCGGCCAGGTAGCTCACCAGTTTCGGGTTGGTGGTGGACGGCCCGCGGAAGTGCTCGCGGATGCGCCGCAGCAGGGAAAGCAGGTCGTATTTGCGGACGCCCAGTTCATTGTAGTAGTCCGGCGTCGCCGCCGCCTCGTGGCGCGGGTTTAACAGGTCCTGGCTGACCTCCTCGAAGATGGGAGCTTCGGCCGCCGGGGCCGGAGACGGCGCGGCGGCAGGGGCGGCGGGGCGGCCGGCCGGGCCGCCGCCGGGCAGGGCGGTCGTGCCCAGGCGCGGCTGGGTTTGGGCGCGCCGCAGGTCAGCGTCCAGCTCTTTGATTTGCGCTTCCAGCCGGGCGATCTCGCCGTTCAGCGCCCGCGCGCGGTCGGAAATCGGGTCCGGTTTTTTGCGTAACCACGCCATAGCGGCCGCCGGTCAGTGGCGCAGGAGCGCGATCAGCAAGGCCGCCAGGGCGAGCAGCGCCACCACGGCCAGCGGCCACGTCAGGGCCAGACCCACCCGGCAAAGCTCGCCGAAACTGTGCGCCGCCAGCGGGGCGGACGCCGGCGCCAGCGCGCCCGGGGCGGGGGCGCTGGGGTCGGCCGCCGGGCCGGAGAGCACGGGGAACTTCAGCCGCGCCGCGTTCCACTCCATGCGCGCATTTTCCACCGCGGTCAGGGCGCGTGTGAGTTCGATGCTGAAATTATCCTGGGTCCAGGCCTCCTCGCGAACGGCCTGCACCTTGGCCAGGGCGTCGCGCAAGTCCGCCAGCGTCCGGGCCATCTGTTCGGCGTCCCGGCGCGCGCTGAATTCGGCTTCCTCCAGCAGGGCCAGCCCGCGCGTCAGGCTCTGGATCATTTCCTCGCGGCCGGTGTGAAACTCCGCCTGGCGGCGGCGGGTTTCCTCCAAGGCGGCCTTTTCGCGTTCCTTGGCTTCCTTCTCCTGGATGATGGCCGCCAGTTCCTGCTGCTTCCGCGCCAGTTCCGCGGCCACCTCTTCGCGGGTGGGCGCGCGCAGCGGCGGGCCGGCCCCGCCCGACAGGGCGGCGTGGGCCAGCTTCTGGGCCTGAAAATCGCGATCTACAAACTCCGTTGCGTCGTAATCCGAAGGCATGGAGCCAGCTTAGGCGGTGCGGGGGCGGGTGTAAAGCGGGCTTAGAACAGTTTGCCGACGGCCAGGCCCAGGACGCTTAACGGCCCGGTGTCCTCCAGCCCCTCGGTGGCCTGGTCCACTTTTTGCAAGGTCAGCTTCGCGTTCCGGTACAGCTCCGGGTCGTTGATAAGCTTGCCCACGGTGCCCTGGCCCTGGTTGACCTTTTGCAAAATCTCCTTGAGCTGGGTCATGGCCTCGGCGGCCTCCTGGTAGATGTGTTCATCCTTCACCAGCTTGCCCACGGTGCCCTGGCCGGAGTTAATCTGGTCCACGACCTTGCGCGCCTCGGCCACGGTGGTTTTGATTTCAGTGGCCGTTTCCTGCAGGTTGCTGACCGTGGCCAGGGCGGAGTTGTAGAGCGCCTCGTCCTTGATGAGCTTGCCGAGGGTGCCCTGCCCCTGGCGCACCTGCGTGGCGACATCCGAGGAAACCATCTGCAGGTTGGAGATGGTCAGCGTCAGCGGGTCCTTGTTGGCGGTGATGAAATCCCGCAGCGGCCCCACCAGCGTGTCAATATGAAACCCGGTGAAGCTCTTGGTCATGTTCTCGACCCCCTCGGCGACTTTATCAATCTTCTGCATCATGGTGCTCAGATCCGCCTGCTCGACGGTGCTGATGTCGCCATCGTCCTTCAAGAGTTCGCCCGTCGGCGTGCCGAAATCGATCTGCACGTAGTTCTGCCCCATCAGGCCGGTGAACTTGATCGTCGCCGTGCTGTCCGTCCGCACCGCGGCGGACGGGGTCACCTTCATCCGCACCAGGACCCGGTCGTTCGTGAGCTGGATGGTCTGAACGCGCCCGATCTCGACGCCCGCCATCCGGACCAGGTCGCCCGCCTTGAGGTCCTGCACGTTGCTGAAGAGGGCGTTGACGCGCTTGCCGCGCTGGAACGAATCCAGGGTGCCCACTCGTTCCAGGATGATCGCAAACGCGAGCACGGCCAGGGCCACAAAGATGCCCAGGCGGGTTTCGAGGGTGTTCTTCATATTGTCTTTCCTTTCTTGGTATCGGCGGAGGTTATTGGCGTTTGAAGCCAGCTTGCAGAAATTGTTGCACCAGCGGATCCGGGTGCCGCTTCACCTCGTCCGGCGTGCCGATGGCCCGCATCTGGCCCTGGTGGATGACCGCGATGCGGTCCGCCACGCCAAAAGCGAGGTCCCGGTCGTGCGAGACAACCAGCGAGGTGACCCCGATTCGCTCCTTGAGGCGCACAATCTCCTCGGCAATGACCACGGCGGAAAGCGGGTCCAACTCGCTGGTCGGCTCATCGTAGAGAATCAATTGCGGCTCGATGACCAGCGCCCGGGCGATGGCCACGCGCTTCTTCATGCCGCCGGAAAGCTCGCTGGGCATTTTATCCTCCGTGCCGGCCAGGCCCACCCCCGCGAGCTTTTCCGAGGTGATGCGGGCGATTTCCCCGGGCGGCCGCAGCCGGTGTTCGGCCAGGTACAGGCCGACGTTCTGCCCGACCGTCAGCGAATTCAGCAGCGCGCCGGACTGGAAGACCATCGCCATGCGGTAACGATTCATAACCCCCGGCGCCTGCAGGGGCCGGCCTTCGAGGAGGATTTCCCCGGCGTCCGGCGCTTCCAGCCCGATCAGGTGCTTGAGCAGGACGGTTTTGCCGCTGCCGCTGGGGCCCATGATGACGAAAATCTCGCCCGGCGCCACCTCGAAATCCAGGCCGCGCAGAACTTCCTGGCCGTTGAACGCCTTGCGCAACCCGCGCACGCGCAGGCTGACGCCGTTGGATTGGGAGGCGGGCGCGTTCATCATTTCAGCAGGATGCGCGTCAGGAAGTAGTCCGAGATGACGATTAACACAATCGAGTTAACCACCGCCTTGGTGACCGAGCGGCCAATCCCGCGCGGGCCGCCCCGCGTGATCAGCCCCTGGTGGCAGGATATCATCCCGATGATCAGCGCGAACATAAAACTCTTGAAAACCCCGTTGAGCACGTCCAGCAGGTCAACCGCCGAGCGCAGCGCGTGGAAGAACGCCTCGAAGGAAACCGCGATCCGGGCGTTGGCGGTCGCCACCAGCGCGCCCCCCATCCAGCCCACCACGATGGCAATCGTCACCAGCATCGGCAGGGCGACCGCCAGCGCGGTCAGGCGCGGCAGCACCAGAAAATGCACCGGGTTAATGTTCATCGTGCGCAACGCGTCAATCTCCTGGTAAACCCGCATGGAGCCAATCTCCGCCGTCATGGCCGAGCCGATCCGGCCCGCAATCAGGACGGCCATCAGCACCGGGGCCAGCTCCTTGGCGATGGAATAGCCCACAATCGCGCCAACGTAGCTGCCCAGGCCGCGTTCGACCAGCAGCGGGCCGGTCTGCAACGCCATCACGCCGCCGATGAAAAACGACAGGATGCAGACCATCAACAGGCTGGCGACGCCGATCTCGAAGAACTGATCGAGAATCTTCTGGCGCTGGCGCCACACCAGCGGCAAGGCCGCCAGCGTGCGCCCGAACAATACCACCAACTCGCCAATGTTTTGAAACATACCGGGTCGTCAAACCGTCATATCGTCCGCCGGCTCCCCCGGGCTCAATCCGGGCTTCCGGGACCGTCCCGGGAGCGGCGCTCCGCCGCGCCCGTTGCTTGGGCCGGCGCCGGCGTTTTCGTCCGTTTCCCGGGAAGGTAACCCACGCGCAAATGCCGGTTTGTGCTGTCTGATTGATACTGGAAAAGCCCGAACAGGAGCGAGCACTTTTTGGCCTCGGGCGTGACTTCGCGCCGGTACAGGTTCCACAGCAGCGACTGGCTGCGGGCGCCCGTCCGGACGTTCTTCTCCGCGCGCCAGACCGACCAGAGCGGCGAGTAATTGCGCTCGATGCCCGGGTTCGCCGGCAGGAACGGCTCGAGCAGGGCCAGCACCTGCACCCGGTGGTTGCCGTTGAAGTCGCGCCGCTGGGTGTAGAGCGGCCAGCAGTGGATCCGCCGCCGCGCGGCGCCCGTTTCGGTATTCACCTCCGTCAGATCGGAATAAAGAAAGAAACCGATGCGCGTGCGCCGGCGGTCGAGCGGCGGAGAGTGGAGATGGTTATACTTGTAGATCGGCCAGAGGTAGAAAACGCTCTCCCGCTTCGCGTCCTGTGCCCGGCTGTAGAACGGCCACACCCGCGAAGTCGTCTTCCCTTCGCCGCGCGCAAAGACCACCAGCGGCCAGGGCGCGTCCCACTCGCGGTATTTCTTCTCCCGGTCATCCACGTAGTTGAAGAACGGCCAAATCACCGTGGTCGAATTCCGCAGCGGCGAGCGCAGCCGGCAATAGGCGGGCAGCGACGCCAGTTGCCGCTGCTCGTTGGTCGTGCCAATTCCGTCCCGGTGGCTAAAGTACAGCGGCCAGAGCGCGAAGAAGTGGTCATGCCCGCCCACCAGGGTCACCTCGTTGAAATCATTGGTTCGAGTCGTGACCTCCTTATGCTCCTTCCCGGCCAGCGGCCAGAGTTGCCAGCCGCGCAGGCCCTCTCCGTGGCGGAGGTGAAAGAACGGCACCAGGTAGTTATCCGTCACCACGTCCCGCTTCCGCGTCTGGCTATACAACGGAAACGCAACAAAGAATATCTCATCCCGGAACAGCCGGTGTTGCAGGCGGCCATAAAACGGCACCACCGCCGTATAGTTCCGGTTCGGGTCCGACGAACGCTGCTGGAAATAGAGCGGGAACAGGGTGAACCGGTCCCGCGCGGTCTCCTCCTGGGTCGGGCCGCCGGCGAAGCTCAGCAACTGCAGGAATTGCCAGCGGTATTGCTCGCCAAGGCGAGTATAGGTCATCACCGGGTAGAGGAAATCCAACTCCCGGGACTCCCGCTCCGGGTCGCGCGCGTACGAAAGCACCGGCGGCACCGCCCAGAGGCGCGTGCTCTCCTGCTGCTCCTGGTAAAAGAACGGACCCGCCGCCTCCAGGCGCTTGCCGGGCGCCAGCGTCAGATCAAACTCGTCGAACAACAGGCCGGCATCCGGCCATTCCGCCCGCGCCCCCCCCGAAAACACGCCGAGCAGCAATGCCAGCCCCCAGCCCGCCAGGCGCGGCGCGGGCACAATCCCCTTGCGCTGTTGAACCTTCGCCGCCGGAGCCAATTCCTGAGTTCGTCGCATTCGCCAGCGAGGCTAAAGCAGCTAGCGCGGGCGTCAAGAGTCGCTTTGGCCAACCCGCCGCCCCAACCCCAATCCTCTCGCCAGACAAAAACCCCTGTTTTTCAACGCACCGCTTACCCCCAACAGCGCCGCAAAAGAACACGCAGCCGGCAGAGGGTGTGGGTAGCTGCGTGAAGCCGCGTGCCACGCAGAGGCGCCCTCCCGGCCCCGGTCGGCCGCATGCCCCCACGCGGCATTCCCGCTTCCCCTCTGCAAACCTCTGTATATCTCCGCTATTGCAACTGAGGCAATTTACAGGAAAGAGGAACGAAATACGGGCTGGAAAGGCGGGATTTCCGGACCCGGGGCCTGTGTTGCCGCCCGTTTGGATGGCGCCGGAAACCGGGTGGCTGCCTAATCTTCGACCCGGGGCGGCCAACGCCTGAAAGAAGCCCATTTCGCCCTCCCGCGCAAAGAATTGCTTCCCAATCCCGCCCGCCTTCAGTAAGACTCCGTCATGCCAGAGCTTCCGAATATGGGAGAAAAGACCTTCCGGGGCATTCCGGTTTCAGCCGGGGTTTGCCGCGGGAAAATCGTCGTCCTGGATCGCGCCCGGCCGGATATCGTTCAACGCCAATTGACGGACGAAGATCTGCCCCGGGAAATCAAGCGCCTGGAGGCGGCGCTGGCTCAAACGCGCACCCAGATTACCGAGATACAACGCAAGGTCATGGCGGCGATGGGCGCCCAGGAGGGCAGCATCTTCGACGCCCACCTGCTGGCGCTGGAAGACCGCACGCTGCTGGACGAGGTCATCCGCATGATTCAGGAGCAGCGCGTCAACGCCGAGCACGCTTTCCACACGATCGCCGAACGCTATGCCGCCTCCCTGGCGGCGGTGGAAGACGACTATCTGCGCGAACGCGCCGCCGATATGCGCGACGTGGCCGGGCGGGTCCTGAACAATCTGCTGGGGCTGGAGCCCGAGGCCGAACTGCGCTACCTCAACGAGCCGTGCATCATCATCAGCCACGATTTGACGCCCTGCAATACGGCGCAGTTGGACCGGCGCATGGTGCTGGGCTTCGCCACGGACGTCGGCAGCAAGACCTCCCATACCGCCATCATGGCGCGTTCGATGCGCATCCCGGCGGTGGTCGGCCTGAAAGATGCCAGCCGCCAGTTAGCCACGGGCCAATCGGTCCTGCTCGATGGCCATAACGGTTTGCTCATCGTCAGCCCCTCCGACCAGACCCTGGGCGAATATGGGCAATTCATGATCAAGCAGGCCACCTGGCGGCAACGCCTGCACGACCTCCTGGCCGAACCGTCCATTACCCTGGACGGCCACCGCGTCCCGCTGCACGCCAACATCGAGCAAGCCGCCGATGTCGAGCAGGTCACCGCCAATGGCGCCGAGGGCGTCGGCCTGTTCCGCACCGAATACCTCTTTCTCAAACGCGATCGCCTGCCCGACGAAGAGCAGCAATACCAATCCTACCGGGAGGCGGCCGCCATCCTGAAGCCCCGCCCCGTGGTCATCCGCACCCTGGACGCCGGGGGCGACAAGTTCCTGGCCCACATGCAGATGCCGACCGAGCTCAACCCCTTCCTGGGCTGGCGCGCCATTCGCATTTCCCTGCAGGAGCGCGACATCTTTCGCGCCCAGCTCCGCGCCATCCTCCGCGCCAGCGCCGAGGGCAACGTCCAGGTCATGTACCCCATGATCTCCGGCCTCGACGAATTGAAACAGGCCAACGCGCTGCTGGAAGAATACAAAGCCGAACTGCGCCGGGAACGGGTGCCGTTCGATGAACATCTCCAGGTCGGCGCCATGATTGAAACTCCGTCCGCCGCCGTCGTCGCCGATTCCCTCGCCAAGCGGGTCAACTTCTTCAGCATCGGCACCAACGACCTCATCCAATACTCCCTGGCGGTGGATCGCATGAACGCCAAGATCGCCCATCTCTACGAGCCGACGCATCCCGCCATCATCCGGCTCATCAAGACCACTGTGGACGCCGCGCACCAGCAGGGAATCCGCGTCAGCGTCTGCGGCGAAATGGGCGGCGACCCGGTGCTCACCCCCCTGCTGCTGGGGTTGGGCGTGGATGAATTGAGCGCCGCGCCCGTGCTGGTGCCGTCCGTCAAGTTTCTCATCCGCCGCCTCAAGATGAGCGAAGCCCGGGAACTGGCCGCCTTTGCGCTCAACTGCGAGTCCGCGGAAGCCATCCTGGCCGGATGCCAGGAATTGACCCGCCAAATCGCCCCCAGTCTGTTCGAGCATTTATGAAAGTCATCATCCTGGCCGCCGGCTACGCCACCCGCCTTTATCCTCTCACCCTCACCCGGCCCAAGCCGCTCCTGCCCGTGGCCGGCCAGCCCATGATTGATTACGTGCTGGATAACCTGGCGCCCATCGGCGGCCTGGATCGCATCTACGTCGTCACCAACGCCAAGTTCGTCTCCCACTTCGAACAATGGGCCGCGGACTACCGCGCCCACAAGGCCAACCTCAACTTCACCATCGTCAACGACCGCTCCACCGACGACTCCAATAAACTCGGCGCCATCGGCGACATCCATTTCGTGCTCGAACAGCAGCGCGTCAACGACGACCTCATCGTCGTTGCCGGCGACAACCTCTTCAGTGAGAAGCTCTCGGGATTTGGCCAATATTGCCGCGAACGGCAGGCTCCCGTGCTGGCGCTTTATGATGTCGGCGACCTTGAGCAGGTCAGGAAATACAACGCCATCACCCTCGACGCCGACGGGCGCATCAGCTTCTTCGAGGAAAAACCGCAAAACCCCACCTCCACCCTGACGGGCATCGCGCTCTACTACTATCCCCGGGCCATCCTGCCTTTGATCCGCCAATACATCGCCGAGGGCAACAACCCCGACCAACCCGGCCGGCTCATCCAGTGGCTTTACCCCCGCCAGCCCGTCTATACGTGGAAAGTTCCCGGCCTGTGGTTCGACATCGGCTCCAAAGAAACACTCGAAGAGGCTAACCGCATCTTCGCCCGCAAATCCTGACCGGGGCACTGGCTTGCGCCGCCCCGGCATCCCGGGGCTTAAGCGCCCGGCCCCGGCACCCCCGCCGCGCAGCGTCAGTTGCGCCCGTCGCCGGGCGTGGCGGCGGTGGCGGCCTTCAACCGTTCCTCCGGAAACGGCGGCAGGTCATGCACGAGCTTCCGGGGCGCGCCCGCGGGCGGGCAGATGACCATGCCAACGCCGCCCTTGGTCTGCATCCACACCCGCTCGAAGTCTTCCCGGAGCCATTGCAGGCGGTAGCCGCGGCCGCTTTTGCCGAGGGCCGAATCAGTCACCACCACGCGCCCGTCATCCGTGACCCCGTTCAGGGCGACGATATGGCCGGTCATCTGCGGGTAAGGCGGGGCCTTGTATTGTCCGGGCGGCATCTTCATCGAACAGAGGATGACTTTGTTCTCCGCCACGGTTTTCCGGACGTAATCCCAGTCCCGGAACCGGTCAATATAGCCCTCGAACCCATGCTGGATGCCAGCGCCGATCGTGCGCGGCCAGATGCCCGGGTAGTCATACTCGACATCGAAGGCCAGCGGCACTATGTCCTCCAGGCCGACGGGTTTGCCAAAGTATTCCATCGCGCTCGCCAGCGCGGCGGATTGGCAGCGGTCCGGCAGGGGTGTGCCCCGGGAATCCGCCTGGCGGCGCAACGGCAAATCGAGGATGCACTGGGGCGTGCGGGCGGCTTTGCGTTTGGGGGCGAACCGCTTTGCCAACGCGGGCGTGGGGGAATTGTCCGTGACCACGACCGAGAGAGCCGGCGGTTGGCGCAGCGGGGAATCGCCCTCGTCCACCACGCGAAACTGGAAACTCACGGCCTTGCGTTGGAGCAGCAGTTGGTCCATGGCCACTTTGCCCCACGCGAAGACCGGCTCAGCGCGGCTGGCCGCAAGCCGGACTTTTCCCCAGTACCCGCCGTAGAGCCAGGGCGAGGCGTCACCGCGCTCGTCCCGAACCCGCAGGTAGAGCCGGAAACCCTCGCCGGGCGCAACCCGCAGATGCCACGAATAAATCAACTCGTCGAAAGCAAACGGCGGCGTCACGGGGGCGGTTTCCCAGCTTCCCACGGCGGTTTTCTGGAATTGCCGGACCGCAATGGTCAACCGCGAATCCAACGGGCAAAGGGTTTGGGTTGAAGACGCCGCTTCGGGAGCGGAGGGCGCCTGGCATCCGCACACCGACAAGCCGAGCGCGAGGCTGACGGCCCACATCATGGCTGGGTATTGGATTCGGTTCATAGGCTTTCGTGCTGTACGCCAGTAGATTTGACCCCCCGCGGCCAGACAATGCAAGCGTAATGGGCCCTTGGCGCTGCCGGATTCGCTAATTTTGCTAATCATGAGCCGGGGGAGTTGAGGCGGCGGGTTGGGCGGTGGCTAAGCGCTTCGGCGGGGATGTCTGGCCGTGCAGTGGCAGCCGTTGATCCGCATCGCGCCGTGCCTTCCGCATCCACAGGGCAGCGTTGTCCTTAAAGCCAGCCGGCCGCCTTGAACCGACAGACGCTTTTATTCCTGCCCCTTGAACCCAAAAAGCGGCTGTGGGTTTAACAAAGCCCTTTGCCCCTCATCTACCGAACCTTCGGCGCTGATAACAAAAGACCCTGCGGCCGCAGACAATCCGGGCGGGCATGCAGATGTTTTTCTCAGCCGCCGGGCGAACGGCCCCCGAGCGCCGCGTGAGGGCACGCGGCCTACAGGAACTGGAAGTGCGCCGCGGCAGCCCCCATGCCCTCGCGCAGCACCGCACTCCCGACAACCCACAGGCCCCCTCGCATCATCCCGCCCCCTGTAGGCCGCGTGCCCCCACGCGGCGCTCCGCCCCCGCCCGCCACCGCCAACCCCAAAAAATTGCCCTTGCGCGAAGACCTCCCGCCCGCCAGCCTTCCCCCAGACCCTTGGGGTGGGGGCGGCTGGAACTTCCAGCCCAGGGAACGGCAGGAAGCCGAGTCGCCCTCCGGGGCGATGACAGAACGACAATAAAAAAACAACAAAAAGGAACTACGTTATGAAAATACTATCTGCTCCGCGCACGGGCAGTCTGGGCGCGGAAACATACTACCAATCCCCCTTCGGCGTGTGCGCCCGGCGGCGCACCGTGCCCCGGGACCGGCCTTCTAACCGCAAAGCGGCCGC
>JAAYVL010000131.1 GCA_012517205.1 Verrucomicrobiota bacterium | reverse complement strand
CACGGCGGATTTGCCGGTGGGGACGAATACGATTGTAGCGGAGTATGCCGGGGATAATGATTTTACCGGCAGCAGTGACAGTCTGGCCCAGGTGGTGACGAGTCTGGCGCCCTGCAGCCAGACCAATGCGATCGTGGGCATAGCCGACAACCGGGACGGCACGTTTACGATTACCTTCCAGGGCACGCCGCAGGCTCAATACTACGTGGTCAGCAGTCCGGATATCGCGCCGCTGCCGATTTGGACACCGTTGCCGGGCAGCACGAATAGTGCGGCTGCCGGTGATGGCCTGTGGTCGGTCACGGTGACCAATTCAAGCCCGCAGCGGTTCTATCGGTCCACGGCAATTAATCCTTGCCCTTAGCCGGGCGGGGATGCAGAATTAACCCCGCGCGATAGGCGAGCGCGAAGGCGTGGCAGTTGGCGTGGCGTGGAAAAACGCCGCCCGCTGTCAGCCTGCGCGTTTTGCTTGTACCGATAAAATGCCAATGCGTTACCGATAGTGCTTATGAATAAGACCAAACCTCTGCCACAATTGAATGATGCTCCCCGCCCCCTGCGCTTGGCCTTGCTCCTTGGCGGACTGATGCTCGCGTGCCGCCTTGCCTGCCCGGCGGCCCTGGTGTTCTACCAGAACGAACAAGGAGGTCTTTTCGGTGTCAACCGTGACGACATTACGGATGCCGTGGCGGCATTAGAGGCGCTGGCGGCACCGCCGGCGGGATTATTATCCGCCGTGCCGGGTGGCACGAGAGTGGAGCGCTACACCTCGGAAGCCGAGTTCGTCACCGTTGCTTTTTCCCAGGAAATCATTTCGGCGGGGCTGGATGATCTGCGCCTGGAAACCATCTTCAACCAGGTGCGAGCCACGCTCATGCAATTCGGGGTGGACACCAGTATCCGCCTCGAGGCGGATGGGCGCTTGCTGAGCGATTATCTGCCGCCCGCACCGGCGTTTGCTCCCGAAGCGGCTCCGCCGCCCAAGTCCGCCGCGGCCACTCCCAAAGCGGCTGGCCTGACGGGCAAGACGATCACGCTTTCGCCCGGACATGGAAAAGTCTGGACCGGCTCCAGCTATACCTTTGAACGGCCGGTTTATTGTGCGCCGCTGAGTCGCGAGGATGACCATAACGTGGAAATCATGACGTACCTCCAGCAGTATCTTGCGCAGGATGGGGCTGTGACGAAACTTTGCCGGTGCCTCAACAAGAGCTACGGCACCCACGCGGGCAGCGGCGAGCCTTGGTGGCGCGTGTCGGCGGGATATTGGCTCAAGCTAAATGGCTATCCGTGCAGCGTGTATGCGAGTTCCACCGGAAAGTGCAGTTTGCAAGAAGCGGGCGTCAGCGCCTCGAGCGATTCGCTGCGCTCGCGCGGGCTCGCTTCGAACTACGACAATACGGACATCTATATTTCCCTGCACAGCAATGGTTATCAGGGGGATTGCACCGGCGCATCGTGCCCGAATGGCACTTGCACTTACTACGATACGAGCACCGAACATGCCTCGTGGGGAGCCATCAGCAAGACGCTCGCCACGGCGATTAACACCGCCATTGTGGACGCGATTCGCAATCGCTACGGGGACGCGACCTGGCGAAACCGGGGCGCCATTGACGCCAATGGCGGCCAGGCCGAGACGCGCATCCCCAAACGCGCGGCGGTGCTGATCGAACTGGCCTTTCACGATACCTGCGATCGCGACGGCTTGTATCTGCAAGACAACTTCTTCCGTTCGACCACGATGTGGGCAACCTATAAGGGGGTTTGCGATTACTTCGGCGTGACGCCCACCTGGGACTACTATTCATGTGAACTGGTCAGCCATGATATTCCCAGCACCATGACTCCCGGCCAGACGGTTACGGCTCATATTACATTCCGCAACCGGGGGGTGCTCTGGAATGACGCGCGGAATTTCAAACTCGGGGCGGTTGGCGATTCAGACCCCTTCACCGCCACGACCCGCTACAATGTAGGCGGGGAGATTAATCCGGGCGCCAACAAGACTTTTACCGTGACGCTGACGGCGCCTACCACCCCGGGTACCTACACGACGGATTGGCGGATGGTGCGCGATGGTTACACCTGGTTTGGGCCGACGCTGACCAGGCAAGTGACGGTGAGTTCAGGAGGCGAGATTGGCCACCCGGCGGCCTGGGGTCCCTACAACCTGACGCAGGCGCGGTCCATCTATTACCCGGCGAATCAGGCCGTTCCGCTCCGGACAGGTTGGTACACCACGACCGCCGGCACGGGGGCGGCGCGGACCATCCTCAAGGCTGCCGACGCGGCCATGGCGACGATGCCGGCGGCGGCGATGGTCTCCGGTTCCACCTTCACCGTTGCCTATGCGACGGCGGGCACCTACAGCTCGTTGGTTGACAATCCGCTCAACATTTACCGGATTGGGCAGTCCTGGGAT
>JAAYVL010000174.1 GCA_012517205.1 Verrucomicrobiota bacterium | reverse complement strand
CACGTGGGCGCCGTCGCGAACGAAGACGGGACACCAGCCGGCTTTGAGGGCCTCGACGGCGCCGGCCCAGGTGCCGCCAGTCTGATAGTCGCTGCTTACCACCACCGCGAAATCCGCCAGCCCGTAGATAACCTTGTTACGGCCCATCGCCGCGCCGACGGAAAAGCCGGCGGTTGGGGCATACGGAGTCAGCAGCGCCAACTGCCCATCGAGCAGCATCTGGCGCAGGTCGGGCTGGCGGACGGTGCGCTCCAGGCTGTCAGCCAGGACCCCGACGGCGGGCCGACCGGCTTCAAGCGCGGCGCTCATGGCCAGGCGGTCGGTGCCGCGCGCGCCGCCGGAAATCACGGGCAGACGGGCCGCCGCAATCTTGCGTCCGACGGCCTCGGCGAAGGCGGTGCCGGCCTCGTCAATATTACGCGAGCCAATCACCGCCACGCCGCCCCGGCCGAGCAGTTGAGAATCGCCCGCGCCGAACAGCACCGTCGGCGCCTGATGCTTCAGCGTGTCGCGCAACTTCTTCGGATAAAGTCCGTCCACGCGGCTGACCGCCCACAGCCCGCGCGAGAACAGCCCCTCCAGCTCAAGCGCGAGGCGGCCCGAGCGCTCCAGCAACTGAACGATGCGTTCCGCGTCGCCCGGCAGAATGGCCAACTCCCTGGCCAACACATCGGCAGCGCAACCCTGGAGCGCGGCGGGCTGTTTGAGCGGCGAGTCGTGGATTTTCCGCCCCAGTTTGTTCCATTCAGCCAGGGTGAACGGGGCCGCCCTGCCCGCCGCCGCGCCTTCGGGCAGGGCGAAAGCCGAGCACAGCGCCAGCAGCGCCAAACCATCGTCACTGAGATAGTCGCTAACGTTCATGTCAACCAAGGTAACCCATCATACCGAGCATCATTCTTATCTACGCCGCGCAAGGGCAGGCGGCCTACCACGACCCGCAGGCCGCGCGCCCTCCCGCGGCGTTACTTTCGCATTTAACTCATTCAACTCCCCGCGGCGACGCTTTGGCCAGGGCAAACGGATAGACCGGGCCGCTGCCGTGGCGCTGCAACAATACCGCGGCCATGGTCAGCGTCCATCCCGAATCCACCATGTCGTCCACCAGCAGAACCGGGACGGGCGGCAACGCGGGCGCCGCGCCGAAGGTGGCGGCCACCTGCCGGGCCACTTGCTGAAACACCCGCCTGATTCCGGCAGCGGCCTCGGGGCGCGGGCGAGCCAAATCAGGCGCGTCAGCGACTTGAAAGGCCCGGAGCACATTGCGTAATTGCTGGGCGCTGTTCTGCATCTGCTTCTGGGGCTGCTTGCCGCGGCTCTTGCGCAGGGCCGCGACAAAAGGCAGGCCCAGCTTCGCCCCAAGCCGCCGGGCATAATCCTGCACAAGTTCGGAGTGGTGCTCAGACGGCACGGCCGTAACCCATTGGGGCGGAGGATCCGGCTGCCACTTGCTCTGAATCAGTTCTGCCGCCGCCACCACCAACGCATCACTGAACCGGCCCGTCTCATACTTGCCACGCGCGACTTCCCGGCCCCAGCCGGCGTCGCCGTACATGCAGAGCACGCGCCCGGGCTGAGCGCGCAACCGTTCCGGGATCGTCATCTTGAGCCGGCCATGCTCGTAGCGCTCGATCGCCTCCGGCAAGGCCTGATAGACTTCTGCCAGCACGGCTCCGGGCCAAAAGCGACGCGGCGGCAACTCAAGAGCATCATGCCGCAGGAATTCCACCGCCGCCTGGACCCGCGCCGGCGGGGCCGAGCGGCGCTGGTGGTGGCCGGAACAATTCATACACTTGCCGCAGGGCGCCGCCGCCGGGTCATCCAGCGCGCGGGCGAGGAATTCCATCAGGCAGCCGGGGTGCTCCACGTAGCGCTTTATCTCCGCCAGTTCCGCGTAGCGGCGTTGGGTGACCTGCTCGAAGCGGACGGTATCCGGACGCCACGGGTTGGCGGTGCGGGTGTAGCCGGCCTGGTCGAACTCCACCGCGCCCTCGACTTCCAGCAGCTTGAGCGCCCGTTCCATTGCGCCGCGGCGGTAGTTCAACTCCGCCCCAATCTGGTCAAGGGTGAGCGTCCCCGACTTGCCCAACACGCGCAGCACGCCGGACAGCACCTCCGCGGGCGGGAAGGCGCTGTTGATAAAATACTGCTGAATTTCGTCGTCCTCGCGACCGCTCAGCAGAATGCCGAACGCCGAATCCACCGCGCGCCCGGCGCGGCCCACCTGCTGATAATAGGCGACCACCGAGCCGGGCCGCTGGAAGTGGATGACGAACCCGAGGTCCGGCTTGTCGAAGCCCATGCCCAGCGCGACCGTGGCGACCAGCGCCTTGACTTCGTTGTTCAGGAGCGCGTGTTCGGCGGCGATGCGTTCGTGGGCTTCCAAGTCGGCATGATAGGCCCGCGCGGCAATGCCCTGTTGCTGGAGCCATTGGGCGGCCCGCCGGGCATCCGGCACCGTGAGGGTGTAGATGATGCCGCTGCCGGGCAGTTGCGGGAGGAAGTGCGCCAGCCACGCCAGCCGGTCGGCCTGGCTGTCCAGCTTGATATTGTAGAGCTTGAGCGAGGGGCGGACGAGTGGGCCGCGCAGGATGCGGAGGCTGGCGATCTGCGACTCGATATCCTGCACGACACGGTCGTTGGCGGTGGCGGTGGTGCAGATGACCGGCACTTGCGGCGGCAGCAATCGCAGCACACGCACGATGCGGCGGTAGTCCGGGCGGAAATCATGGCCCCAGTCCGAGATGCAGTGCGCCTCGTCCACGACGAACATGCCGATGCCGCCCTGAATGAGCGGCAGCAGTTTCTTAAGGAAAGCGTGGTTGCCCAGGCGCTCGGGCGACACCATCAACACATCCACCTCGTTGGTTTGAAGCGCGCCCCGCACCCGCTCCCACTCCTCAAGGTTCTGGCTGTGAATGGTCGCCGCGCGGATGCCCAGTCTCCCGGCGGCGAGAATCTGGTTGCGCATCAGCGAGAGCAGCGGGCTGATGAGCAGCGTCGGCCCGGCGCCGGCGTCGCGCAGGATTTTGGCCGCCAGGAAATACACAACGCTCTTCCCCCAGCCCGTGCGCTGGACGACCAGCAATCGCTGCCGCTGGTTGGCCGCCAGGTCAATGGCCTCCCATTGCCCGTCGCGGAATTGCGCCTCCGGGCCGAGCATCTGCTGCAAGAGGGCCAGCGTGGTCTCCTTCTGCATCGTGGCCGCCAGCTTAGGGCAAAGGGCCGCGGCGGGAAAGGAGAATGCGCCCATTCTCGCCAGTGCCACCGTGGCCGATTCGCCCCAGGCCGGAGCGCCGACTTGCAGTCGGCTTGGAATGTCCATCGGCCAAAGCGGAACTCACCGGTCTTCGGTCACGCAAAGCCGACTGCAAGTCGGCGCTCCGGGGGCAGGGTTCAGACGCGCCCGGGAGAATGCCGCGGCTTCTTTAGGGTGGACGAGCAACCGTCCCTGCCCTGACGCTCGCAGATGGACGGGGAAGTCACGTTCTGCGGGAATGTTCGTCCTCTCTGGCCCAAAAGCACAAGGGCCGCCATTGCTGGCGGCCCTTGCCGAATCACAAATAAGGCGCGGGATTAAGCCTGACGACGGCGGCTAATCCAGGCAAAGACGCCCAACCCGCCCAAGAGGGCCAAGACCGCCGAGGACGGCTCGGGAACCTGCGTCAGCTTAATATTGTCAAACCAGACATCCGCCCCGGCACTGCTCAAGCCCGAGCCGATCACAATACTATCAAACGCGACCCCCGCTGTCATCGTCTGAACCGTATCCAGGTTACCATTGACATAGAACTCAACCGTGTTGTGCTTGAGCACCATGGCCAATTGCGTCCAGTCATTGTTAGGATCCGCGATGGTCGTCCGGGTCGCATAAGTATCCGTAAGGTCGCCCCACTGCGCACCAGTAAATCCGGCCACAACGCGCTGGTTGACCCGTGTAGTATCCACGCCTGAGGAAGTAAAGCCCAAGGCAATGAGTTGATTAAGAGTGCCCGAGTTGTATGCGCCACCAGAGTAGCTACGGATCTCGATGTATTGCCGCGTGCTCCAAATCGCCGTGTCAAGATCAGTCCAGAACTCCAACTTGAGCGGGGCCTGATCGGTCGGAGTCACGGGACCTCCGGGAATATTGATATACATCCGCCGTTCGTTGTTTGCACCCGGCGTGCCGAAGTGGATGGATTGGCTAGATTGGTCGCCTTTAGTCGTATCCAACATTACCGGGGCGGCCGGATAAATTTGGGTGTAGGGACCACTTAAGGCTGCCGTATTAGCATACGACTCAAAGTCATCTGACCATAACACATTGCCTTGCGCCTGGGTGGACGCCGCGAATGCCAGCGTTGCTGCCATGAGGATAGCGATCTTGATTTTCATAATGCGTTTATTTCTCTAGATACAGGTTAAATCTTATCTGTGCGACCAAATTGCCAAATCTCTGACCCCGTGTCAACAATTTTCTTAATTTTTTTTTGCCCGCTTTTGGCGCCCCCCAAAGCCGCCCCCGGCAAGCGGGAAAGGGCTGTCCGATCGGCGCATAAAAATCCCCAGCCCCGGATAGATAAAAATGTGTTCCCTCCCTCCCGTTTCGGAACCGTTACGCTGGCCGTTGCCCTCAAGGGCTTAGGGCCAGCGCGCCGCAGCCTCGCGGTTGCGCATCCATGCCAGGGGGCAAGTTTGCTGACTCCCAAAAGAGGGTGACGGACGGCAGAGGGAGATTGCAAGCGAGGCGTTCATCAACCCAGGATGCCGGAGTTTTGTTGGGGTTGAATAAAGTCCGCTCCCAGACCCGGCGTACAAACACAAGAGCCGCCACTACTGGCGGCTCTTGCTGCATGAGAGAAAAGGCAGTTGAGGGAAAACTCAAGCCCGGCGGCGCCGCAGGATCAGCAGGGCCGCAACGCCCAAACCGAAGCAGGCAGCCGTGGAGGGTTCCGGCACGACCGACAGAATGCCGCTGCCACCGGCCACGAGCTCTGAGGTATCCCAGGTTTTTCCGGACGGCAGAACCGGCAGGATCAAGGAATTAAAGGCGCCGGACAGCGTTCCATCAAACAGATTGAAGGAATCGCCGGCCATAAAACCACCACTGCCAATGTCCGTGACAGTCAGCGCACCCCCCAAAGTGATGCTCGCAGCCGAAATCAGGTCGGCATTTTGAGGAGCGGCAGCGCGGTTAATCTCCATCAGAGTATTGGCCGCTGCCCCCAGCGTCAGGCTGGAGTTTAAGGTGAGCGTGCCGATCGAGGCTCCCGGCGAGACCGTGCCGTTGGCGGTCACCGCACCCGAAATATTTCCGTTGCCCTTGAGCGTCTGGCTGGCACTCAGCGTGAACCCGCTGACGGCGGAAACATCCAGCGTGCCCCCATTCATAATGATGTTCGGGCTGTTGGCAAATGAACCGGAGGCGCCAAGCTTCAAGGTGCCGGCGCTAATGGTGGTGTTGCCACTATAAGTGTTCGCGGCGCCCAACGTCACCGTGCCCGCCGTGGTCTTGGTCACGGCGGCTGACCCGCCAAGCTTTGCATTGACCGTGCCGCTCCGGAGATCATAGCTGGTTCCGGTCAAAGTGCCGGAGCCGCCGGAAATCGTGCCGCCGGCAACCGTCACCCCATCCACAGCCTGATTGAAGTTGCCAATGCCCAGCGTGCCGCCGTTGATGGTCAAGTCATTGAGAGCGGTCCCCGCCCCCAGGGCGTTGACCTTGCCCGCCGTCAATGTTCCGGCGTTAACGGTGGTCGGTCCGCCATAAGTATTGGCGGAGGTCCCGTTCAGAATCAGGGTGCCGGCGCCGTCCTTGATCAACCCGCCGCCACCTGCAATGATCCCTGGCGTTGAGGCTGCGCCCACAGTAATTGTTTTGCCGCTGGCCGCAGTAAACTGGAGCGTGCCGCCGTTCCCACTGAGAGCGGGGTTGGCACTGCCCCACGTGGCTGTATTAAACGCTATATCGCCACCGTTGGCGTTGATGACACACATTTCGCTAGCCGACAGAGGCCCGGCGCCAAAGCTGTAATATTTGACCGGCGCGTTAAACGTCACCAGGTTGGCGCTATTGTTCACGATGCCCTGCCCCAGACCGGCGGTGCCGGAACTCCTCGTGCGTATTTCGGTCGCGGCTTGGGTTGTGGTGCCGACAAACGTGAACGCCGCCGCTCCTGCGTCGAATCGCAATCCATTATTATGACTGCTGTACGCGGAAATGGTGATTGTGGTGTTGGCCGGACTGCCACTGAACACGCACAGGACGCTGCTGTTGGGGATAATGCCTCCGCTCCAATTTGTCGCATCATTAAACGTGCCGGATTTCGTCCCCAGCCAGGTTGACGTGCTGGTGGCCTGACCGTAGGAACTGGTGACACCTACCGCGGCCAAAAACAGGCCGACGGACAAGAATGCAATGAGTTTCTTCATGGAATCTCTATCTGTACTTCTATTGTTATTGGACCGCGATTCAATCTGACGAGACAGTTATAGCAATTCGCTTGAGCGCGTCAACTCGTTTCGCAACTTTTTTAATTATTTTTCCGGACGATTTCTGGCGTCAAGACCTCCAGATGGCACAATTCATGCTATTGCCAAGCCCAACTCAACCAAAGCTCGCAGTCCCGCATAGATTAGCCGGACGACCGTTCCCCCACAAACGGTTGCCGGCGCCCACGCCGCCGGGGGTTCGGCTCCCAGTCCAGCGATTCTGGCGAACGGCGCTTCCAGCCCGCCATTTCCAGTCCCGGGCGGGGTGGCGGGAGTGCCCGGCCGTTTTCAGGGCACTGAAGAGTCAGGGGGCGATCTCGCGGAAAGGCCGCCCGGCTTCGTATTCGTGCTGGCGTTGCAAAGCCGCCGCAGCCAAGTCCGTTTCCCCGGCGGCAAGAGCCAGTTCCCGGGCTTTTTTCGCCGTGGCAATCGCCTCGGCGAACCGGCCGCTTTCGGCATAAGCGGCGTCGAGCGTGCCCAGGAATCGCGCTTGCTTGCGGCCGGCAAGCTCGCAGGCTTTTTCGGCCAGGCGAACGGCCTCGCGGCCATCACGGATTTTCGGCTCCGGGCTGGTGGCCAGGAGCCAGGCCAGGTTATTGAGCGCATCCGCGTAATCCGGCCATAACCGGAGCGCTTCCCGGTAATGCGCCAGCGCCTCGTTGGGCTGCCGCTGCAACAGGCAGAGAATCGCCCAGTTGTAGCGGGCCTCGGCGAACGCGGGCTGCAATTGGAGCGCGGTGGCGTATTGCTCGGCCGCCAGGTCAAACTGCCCGATCGCGCTCAAGGCCTTTCCCAGGTCGAGGCGGGCGGCGGCGTGCTCCGGCTGAATTTGCAGCGCGGCCTGGAATTGGAGGATCGCGTTGGTCAAGTCGCCCTTGCGGGCCAGAAGACGGCCCAGATGGTCGCGCGCATTGGCATGGTGGGGATCCATCGCCAGGGCGGCCGAACAGTACTGTTCGGCTTCCGCCAGCTTCCCGTCATTGAACAGCACGATGCCCAGCGTGTCGGCGATGTTGGCGTCGCGCGGGCTTAACTTCAGCGCCTTCCGGCAAAGCGCGGCCGCTTCGGCATATTTGCCTTGCAGGTTCAGCACATTGCCCAGGTTGTGGTGCGCCCCGGGGTTGCCGGGTTCAAGCTGGATCGCTTCCCGATAATGGGCGGCCGCCTCATCCAATTGGCCCTGTTCCACCAGGGCATTGGCAAAGTTGTAATGGCTGGCGGGATCGCGGGGGTTGAGCCGGAGCGCTTCGGTGTAGTGCTCCACGGCTTCGGTTAGCTTTCCCTGCCCCGCCAGGATCAGGCCGAGGCTGTTGTGGGCCACCCAGGCCCTGGGGTTCCGGGCAAGGGTCTCGCGCCAGAGACGCTCGGAACTGGCAAAAACAGCCTGGTGGCGCCACGTCAGAACGGCGAGCCAAGCCGCCAGAATTATCAACCATTCGCCTCCCCCGTCCGCGACCGAATCCGGAAACCCTTTGAAGTGGCGGCGCAGCCAATGCGCCCCGCCGCCGATGACGAGGGTGACCCCCCCGGCCAGGGCCAGGTACTGCCAATGGTCCGCCGCGCGGGAATAGGCCAGAAAGCGCATGTCAAAAAATCCCAACACCGGGGCCAGCATCAGCACATAGTAACCCAGGGCAAACAGAAAGGGACGGCCCCAACTCCGGCGGTAGAACCAAAACAACCCGGCCAGGCCGAAGCCGGCAAGCGCCGGCAAATACGCCAGGAGCGAACGGGGATCAATCGTCCAGCGCGGATAGATCATCATCAGGTTCAGCGGCAGCAGGGCTTTCCAAAGGTAATGCCCGATCGCCCAGGTGCCGCCCAGCACCCGAACCAGCCGGGGATCTGCGCTCGAAATCATCCCTGCTCCGAGGCCGCGATTGGCCTGGAACCAGACGGTGACCAACCCCAGGACGAGGGCCAGGACGAAAAACGGAGCGCTGCGCCACAGGTCCCGGCGCGAGAGATTTCCATGCCGCCACCAGGCGCACAGCCACAGAACCAGGGGCAGCGCGACAACGGAAGTCTTGCTGAGCAGGGCCAGGAGAAAGGCCAGGAGGGAAAGCCAGTACCAGCGCGCTGGCGAGCCACGGGCCGCGGGTTGCGGACCGGCAACCGCCGGCGCCCGGTCCTCCGACCGCAAATACCACAGGATGCTTAACCAGAAGAAGACCATGGAGAGCGTGTTCTTGCGCTCGGCAATCCAGGCCACGGAGGCCACACACACCGGATGGATGGCCCAGACCAAGGCCGCCACCCAGGCTCCCGGCACCGCCAGGCGCGCCAGCACCCGCCAGAGCAGCACCGCGCCGAGGGCGTGCAACAGAACGTTCGTCAGATGATAACCGAAGGGCTGCATTCCCCAAAGCCGCCATTCGAGCCAGAAGGTCGTCGAAGTAAGCGGAAAATAATCGGGCAGGGTGGTGGAAAACCAAATGTCGTACAGGCCGCGCGCCGCCTTGACCAACGGATTATTCGTCAGCATCACGTCGTCATCCCAGATGAAGCCGGCGGAGAGAGACGGGAGGTAGAGCAGGACAACCAGCAGGATTAGGCTGCCGGCGCCCACGGCTAATTTTCTTCGTGCCGCAGTCATGGACTTGCCGCGTATCTTAAAGGATCTTTGGCCGGAAGATATGCCAAATTGTGCAGCCGCTTACTTTTGGTGGGAGGGCTGGCGTGCCGGGCAGAGTTCCAGGCGCCGCCCGGCCATCTCCGCCAAAGGATTGAGTCCCGAAGCAGCGAAGCGTTCGCGCGCCCGGCGCACGGCTTGGGCCGCCTCGGCAAATCGGCCCGCTCCGGCATAGGCGCCTGGGAACGCTCCGCCCCAGCAGGGCGACAACCGGCAGGCCCTTCCCGCCAATTGGGCTGCTTCCGCCGCTGTTTCGAAGCTCCGGCCACCGGCGGGCCGCCAGGGTCCAGGCGGGGCGGTTGAGGGCCTCCGTATGCCCCGGTTTGAGCCGCAACGCCTTGCGGTCTTGTCTTATCCGGAACGACTCAGTTGGGTCGTCCAACCGCCCGCTCTCGCTTCATCGGAGCCCGGACGGAGCTGGCCGTCCAAGCTGCAGCCCTGGCGAACCCCTGGGTTGGCGAATTCAATGGCATGGCTGCTGAGCTCCGAGTCTTTCGCCGGTAAAATCAATGGTTTAAGTATAGAGAGGGGTAAAATAGAGGCAAAATCTGAATCATGCCGTCCTCGGCTTACTTTGGACCTGCCTTGCACTTACCTCGCATACCCCTTTCCCCTGCGCCGTGTACAAGGGGTGTACAAGGGATGCCCATCAGGTGTACCTGTTAAAATCTTATGGACTCCCGGTGAGCATCCCTTGTACACCCCTTGTACACGGCGCAGGGAAAAGGGGAATCCAAGGGACTTGGGTAATGGATACGGATGTCTGGAAAGGCCAAAACGATGAGAGAGGACAGTAGGGTAATTACTAAGCTCCTCAAAAGCAGCTAGTTATGACACAAAGGCTGCCAAAAGAGGGTTTTTCAAGGGCGGACGGGCGCCTGGATGGCGTTTGGATTCGCGAAAGCGTTATCTGAAACGTTGACGTTGCGCATTTCAACCGTGCGCCCTCGTTCCACTGGGGCCGAAGCGGGCCTGACAGGCCAGCGGGTAGCTTCAGCAGATTGTTTGGTTGGCGAGCTTAACGGTCTGGCTGTGGATCCCAATGTCTTTCGCCCGCAAAGCCAAGGGCTCCCGCGTTTCGTGGAATCGAATGGGAGGTGAAATCTGACTCGTTCCGGCTAAGGTTCCCGAAAACCGCGGCCGGATTGGTAGAGCTGCCGGCGTTGTTGTATCTCGGCCGCCAGTTCCTTCTGCCCGGCGTCGGCGGCGCATTGCTCGGCGCGTTGCGCCAGGCTTACGGCTTCCGCAAAGTTTCCTGCTTCAGCATGTGCCGCCGCCAGTGCGTCCAGAGCCCCGGCATCCTGCTCCCGGGTCAGTGTGACCGCGCGCGCCGCCAAGCGAACCGCCTCAGTGCCATTGCGGAATCGCGCCTCCTTCTGTGTCGAGAGAATCCAGGCTTTGCTGGACAAGACGCTCACATCGTCGGGGTTGAGCCGCAAAACCGCGTCGTAATGCTCCAAAGCCTCGGCGATTCTGCCCAGGCGCACCAAGGCCACCCCAAGGTTGCTGTGTGCGTGGAGGTAGTCCGGTTTCAACCGCAGAGCGGCGGAGAAAAAGGCGACCGCTTCAGCGCTCCGGTTTTGGGCGGTCAGCACGTTCCCCAGGTTATTCAGGGCTTCGGCGAAACTCGGTTTGGAACGCACGGCGAGCCGCAGATGGCGCTCGGCCTCCTGAAACTTGCCTTCCGTCGCCAAAACAACCCCCAGGCTGTTGTGGGCATCCGCATATTCGGGCTGGGAATGGATGGCCCGCGTATAGCAATCCACGGCATCCTTCATCTGCCCGGCGTTTTCGCAGGCTTTCCCCAGGTTGTAAAGCGCCCCGGCATGATCCGGATTCGTTTGCAGCGCCGCCAGGTAGTGAGTCGCGGCTTCCGACACCCTTCCTTGCCTGCCCAGCGCCGATCCCAGGTTGCTGTGGGCATCGGCATTGTTCGGATCAATCCGCAGGGCGGCTTCAAAGTCCGCGATGGCCTCGGCCAGTCTTCCCTGCTCGGCCAGGTAAAAACCCCGGTTATTGCAGGCGATGGGGTTGTTCCGGGTCACCTTGAGGGTGTGTCCAAACAGGGCCTCGCTATCCCGCCAATGCGAAAGCTGCTGATGGGTTATTCCTCCCAGAACCGCCAGCACTCCCACGCCGCCCATCCCGCCCAGAACCCGCCGCGGGTTGGGCCCGAGGCGCAATGAATCCGCAACCCACCAGGTCAGGGCGATGAAGGGGCCGATCAACGGAATGTAGGTGTAGCGGTCAGCGATCGCCTGGGCGCCCGCCTGCACCAGTCCAATGACCGGCACCAGCGTGCCCAGGAACCAGAGCCAGCCGATCAACAAATAGGGGCGCGATCGTATTGACCGCGCGACCCAGAGCGTGAGCCCCAGCAGCAGGGCGCCGGCCGCGATCACCTGGCCCGCCGGCCAGTGAAGCGGGTGGGGGTAGAGCACGGCCAAATCCACCGGCCAGAGCATTTTGCCGAGGTAGCGGGCATACGCGACGAGGGCATTGGCGAGGCGGGCGCCGACCGGCAAACTGCTCAACGAGGCTACCGCGCCAACGCTTTTCTGGCTGGCAAGGGTTACTATGCTCGCCGGAATGACGAGCAGGAAGAACGGCACTTTCTCCGCCAGCAAGCGGAGCAGGTTCGCGCGCTGGAGGTTGGGGCGGATAAGCGGGAGACGCTGCAACGGCCAATAGTCCAGCAGCAGCAGGACAAACGGCAGCGTCACCACCATCGGCTTGCTCATCAAGCCCAGGACAAAGCAGGAAAGGGCGCAGAAGTAGCTGGCGGGAAGCTGGCGCCCGGCCGCGGGAGGCATCCCGTCCGCGGCGGCCTTCTTTCGGCCTTCGACATAACGCGCATAAGCCGCCAGCGCCAGCAGAAAAAAGAAGGTGCTCAGCACGTCTTTGCGTTCGGAAACCCAGGCCACGGATTCCACGTGCAACGGGTGCCAGGCAAATAACGCGGCCACGAACGCGCTTCGCCACCGGGCCCCGGTCATGCGGGTCAGAACCAGAAAAAGCAGCAGGACATTGGCGGTGTGAAGCAGCAGGTTGGTCAGGTGATGGCCGGCGGGCCGGAGTCCATACAACTGGCAATCGGTCATGTGCGACAGCCAGGTCAGGGGAATCCAGTTGCCGGTTTCGTAGGTGGTAAAAGCCCAGCGCACCCCTTCCCAGGTCAGGCCCTCGTGGACGTGATAATTCTCCGTCACGTAGCCGCGGTCGTCATAGTTGACGAAGTCATGCCGCGCCGATGGCAGGAATAAAACCAGCGTGGCCAGCGCCAGCCCCAGGCAAAGCAAACCCGGAACGCGCCATCTTCCGGCCCCGGCGATCCCGCGCTTTGCCGCCCGGGAATCCCGGGCCGAGAGCGCTTGCTTTTGTTTAATCATCAGGAATTGTCGCTGCCGGGAACAACTAACTTAAAACTCGCGGGGGAGAAACAAAAAAGGGAACGGGCGGTTGAAGATTGACCCGCGAGCCCGCCTTCACACAGATTGGGGCAAAGCATCCGCGATGACGCCCGCTTTCAATTCCGGCTTGCGCTTCAAGGTCACCGGCGCGGTGGTGGTTCTATGCGCCATCTATCTGAGCTTTGCCGGCCTGGACCATACGCTGTTCTGGGATGACGAGGCGCTGGTCGCCATTCATGCCCGGAACTATTTGCAGACGGGCACCTGGACCGCGTGGACGGGGCGCAATCTGGCCGCGTACGGCAACGGGATGCTCCTGGACGCCCAACTGGAGACGCGGGATCCCAAGGTGCAACATTGGCTGGCGATTCTGTCGTTCAAAGGTTTGGGCGTTTCCACCTGGACCGGCCGATTCCCCTTCGTCCTCGTGGGACTGGCGGGCCTGGGGGTATTCGTCCTGATTTTGCGCCGTGAGTTCCCGGGCCAAAACGCGGTGAAGCTCTATGCGCTCACGCTCCTGGCCCTTTCCCCGGTCTTTCTCCTCAACATCCGCCAATGCCGCTATTACGCGCCGTGCCTTACTTTTGGATTGCTGACGTATTATTTCTACCGCCGCTGCAGCGCGGGCCGGAGCCGCGCGGACATCTTCGGACTGGCCCTCGCGGCCGCGCTGCTGTTCTACTCCCAGTATCTGGTAGGGGGCGCCTTCCTGGTTGCGATTGCGGTCATGCACCTGGTTTGCCACCGGCGGGAATGCGCCCGGCCAGGATGGATTAATCTCGGCCTGGCGGCCGCGCTCTTCCTCCTGGCCACCGTTCCATTCCTCCTGACCCACCCCGTCTGGATTCGCGCCGAAGCGCCCGTGGATGAAGCGTGGTACCTCCGCAAGCCCACGCTCTTTTGGTGGTATGTGCGCGACCTCAATGCGGCCGCCTGCCTGCCCTGGACGGTGACGCTGATGCTCATCGGGATTTTGTGGTGGCAGCGAAAGCATCCCCTGGTGCGCCAGGTCGCCAGGCCATGGACAATCCTGGGGCTGACGTTTCTGGCGGTCCTCTCCTCTTTATCCTTCCAATCCACACGCCTTCCGGACCTGGCCTGGACCCGCTACCTAATTCCCGTGGTGCCGTTCCTGGCCGGGTTGACGGGCATCGTTCTGGGGTTCATCGCGCAGCGATCCCGGGGCGCCGCCCTCGCGCTGCTGGCAATCCTGCTGGGCAGCAACCTGCTTTCCCTCTCGCCCTGGAACACGACCTTCCGCTGGCTCTTGCCCGCTTATATTCAGGAGGTTCATCGCCCGTTTCGCACGCCTTATCAGGCGGCCGTCGAGTTCATCCGCGCCCATGTCAGCCGCGACGCGCTGGTCGCCGTGGAACCGGAGTTCTGCGCTTACCCGCTAATGTTCTATCTCGACGACCACGTCCGCTTCGGCTGCCTGCTGAATACCAACACCCTGCTGCCCCGCGCAGCGCTGGAGCGCCTGTCAGCGCCGCTATGGGTTGAGGAGTATTACCCTGATTGGCTGATTGCCTTTGGCAGCAGCATGCGGACCGCCGCGCTGGCCCTGCACTTCTGCCGAGTGCACCCCGAAAAGGGCCGGGAGGTCGCCTATTCCTACCGGCTGGAAAAGAACCTGGAGGTCTTCTGGTTTGACACCAGCCGCCCGGAACTGGCGTTCCATACCTTCGGCCCCCGGAAAAACTTCGATCCCGGGCTCGATTCGGTTTACGCCTTTCGCCGCCTGCCCGCGCAAGAGGTCTATCCCGCGGCGGCGCCACCGGCGCCGCATAAATCCGAGTAATCAACCTGGCGGTCAGAAAATCGCAACTCCAGACCACCCCGCTGGCTGGAGCGCGGTCCCCCCTGCCGGGGCCGCCCGGACTTGGGGACTGGCCGGAAGCACGCCACAGGAGCGCTGTTCTCCTCGCCCGCTCTTCCTCACTGTCTTTCCACCATCCGGTTGCCGGAACGGCTCAAACCCCGGGGGAGAGACTCTCGGATGCAGGAGAGATTGAGGCCCGGGCGGCGGCGAACAGGAATTGCCCTAATTTCTCCTCGGTGACCAGGGCTTTGAGCAGGCCGCCCCGGGCGGCGGCGGCAATGGCAACAGAACGGTCGCCGCCGGCCACGATGCCGATGACCCGGGGGATCCGGCGCAGTTGCTCCAGGCTAATGCTGACGACACGGTCGCGCCAGGGCGAGTCGCATTCCTGGCCGTTCCGGTCGAAAAAGCGGCCGCAAATTTCCCCCACGGCGCCGCAGGCGTCCAGCCCGGCGATGTCGCGGGGCGTTAAAACCCCGCGGGCGGCAAAGACGGAATTGTCGAGGGTGCCAACGCCGACAAGCGCGACCTGGGCTTCGGCCAGGCGTTGATGGACCGAGCGGATGGGGGGCAAAGCAAGGAAGGCATCGCGGGTCTTGCGGTCGGAAACGAACGCCGGGCTGTTCAGGGTAACGAATGAGCCGCCGCTGCGGCGCGCGAGCACCCGGCCCAATTCAAGCGCGTCTTCAGAACCGACATGGGAATCAATATTGCCCATGGCCTGGACGACTTCCAGGCGCCGGGCCGGGTCTTCGGCCAGGTGGCGCACCAGGTCCCGAATGGTGCGGCCGCCGGCAATGGCGACCACGGCTTTCCGCGGCAGCAGGCCCGCCACCACCGAAGCGCCAAAGTAGCCGACGGCGCGCCGGGCATCGTCGTCGGTCGCGCCGGGAGGGGTCTTGATTACGGCGACCGTCCGAAAGCCGAATTCCCGGCGCAGGGCGTGCTCCAGCTTCTTGTTGTGCGGCTTGTATTCCGCCACGGAAATATGCACGATGCCGCGCTCCCGCGCCGCCGCCAGCAGCCGCGACACTTTGGCCTGGGAAACCTTCGCCAGCCGGGCAACTTCGCGCTGGCCCAGCCCGTCCACATAGTACAGGCGCGCCGCCAGGCGCAGTTGCTCATCAGAATAGTCTTTCAACTTTGCCATACTCGCGTCCCGCGGACCAGGCCTGCCGGTCCGGCGCGGGCGGGCCCGGCGGCTTCGACCGGCCGCTTACTGCACGAGCCGGACCCGGTAGTAGCGGGCGCCTCCGGGTGGCGCGCTGCCGGTCAGGGAAAAGTCGTCGGTGAAACTCTGCGTCGAGACGGTGCCCCAGGGGCTGAGATCCATCTCGTTGGTCAGCAGCCGCACGATGTCCGTGAAGGCGCCCGCGGCGCCGCTGAGCGCCGTCCCGTTGCGGAACTGGACACGGTAGCGCACCCCGCCAATCGAGGGCCAGGTGAAGTGGAAATGCCCGTTGGGGAGGCGCTGCCAATCGGTAATCTGAAACACGGAGGCCGCGTTGGTGGGATTGGTGCCGGCCCAATACTCCTGCAGGTTGGTGGCGCCGTCGCCGTCGTCATCCGCGTGGGGATCGCTGACGCCATAGGCAGCTTCCCAGGCATCGGGAAGGTTGTTGCTGTTGGCATCCGGCGGCGCAACCACTTTGAGCGTCAGGGACGCAACGGAGCTGCTGAGCGCCCCGTCGCTGGCCTGGAAAGTGAAAAAATCGGACCCCCGGAAGCCGCGGGCGGGCAGATAGGTCAGCGTGCCGGCGTTGGTATCCAGGTCCAGAATCCGGCCGCGGAGCGGCAAGGAATTGAGCTGAAACGTCAGCGCGTCGCCGTTGGGGTCGGAGGCCGGCAACGCCACCGGGGCCGGGGCATCGCCGACCACGGTCAGGAGCTGGTTGCTGACCTCCGGGGCGACATTGAAGCCGGTGGTGAAGCGCCAGGCGGGTTGCTCGATGGTGTTGCCCCGCCCGTCGGTGGCCACCACGTACCAGTCATAGGCGGTATGGCTCTGCAATCCGGACCACTGGAAACTGGTGACGCTGCCGGGGCTGACGCCGGTGTTGGTGCCCAGCGCGGCATAGGGCGTCCCGGGGGAGCCGCTGGTTCCCGCATGCATGTTATAGGGGAAGAAAAACTCGCTGTTCTCGTCGGTCTCGTATTCCCCGGTCCAGGGCGAGTAGGTCTGGACGGTGACCACATTGTTGCTGGGCGAAAAATCCATGATGCGCATCCAGCCATTGCCGCCATTGGTGCGGCACTGGTAATCGGAGATGAGCGTGCGGACGATGTTGCCCTTGTAGGTGTCCGTGCGCGAGCCCTCGCCTTCGCCGGTGCTGCCGCAAACGTGGCCGCCCAGCAGCAGAAAGAGATTGGCGTTGGTCTTGAGGGCGTTGTAGATCGCCGAACCCTGGGCGCTGAACTTGCTGGGCGTGGCGGCGGAACCCATATAATGCGTGATAACGATGGCGCGCCGGTGGGGGTGGTTGGCCAGCACCGCATTGCCCCACGCCAGCACTTCCGCCGAAGGGTTGGTATCGTACTCGAAATACAGCACGACAAAGTCCAGCCCGCTGACGCTGAAAAAATCATAATGATTGTTGTTGTTGGTGCCATAGTGGCCCGCGTAATACTCGCGCCCGGCAAAGTGCGACACGCCAAAAAACCGGTTATAGTTGCTGGTGGTTCCACTGACGGCGTCCCCATTCGGCGATTGCTCGTGGTTGCCCACGGCCACGCCATAGGCCATGCCATCCGGAAGCTGCGTCCGCGGCCGGTTTTCCAGGCGGTACATGGCATTGGTCGCGTTATACCATTGCGAGACGTAGGAGGGGGTGTCCCCGTTGTTGACAATATCGCCGAGTTGGGCCACGTACGCGACGTTGCGGGTCGTCCGGTTGTTAATCGCCCATTCCGTCTGGGCAATCATCATCTCCTTCGTGCCGCCGTTTCTTTGCGCCGCGTAATTCTGAGTGTCGGGCATGACCACGATGCAGAAATCCGGCCCCACCGGCGGGGTGGGCGCTTCGCGCCCGTAAAAGGTCACGCTGAGATCGCCCGCCAGGGTCTCGGGAACGGCCACCTGCAAAAGCGGCGACACTCCCAGGTTCTGGGCCTGGGGATCGGGCGCCACCCGCGCCGTGACGGGCGCCGGGATAAAGACGAACGACGCGACCGCTTCGGGAGCGCCGCCCGGCCCGACCGGGGTTTGCAACCCGTTGTTCGGCGTGTCGCGGGATTGGATCACCCAGCCATCACCGGCGGCATTCGCCTGGTAGCTGACAATATTATCTCCGTTGTAAGTGCCGCCTCCTTCGGCGGAAAGAATCAGGACGCCGCCGGCGGGGGTATGGCCCGGGATTTTGAGTTCCCACTGGCCGGTGCTGAAGTTCGTGACCATGAATGACGGAGTGTCTCCGCTGAAAGCGGCCAGGCTGCCATCGCCGTTGAACCGCCCGGAAATCAGCGTCGTATTGGTCTTGGGGATGAACACGAAAGCCACCGGGTCCTGCTCATAGTTGGTGTAGTAGTACTGGGCATTGTCCCGCACAAACACATTCCAGGTGCCGTCGTTGGGGTTGACCTGCGACAGCGCGAAATTGTTCTCGTCCTTGGCGTGGCCGACCAGCAAAATCCCGTCGGTCCGGGCATCAATCCCCCGGCTCCGCAGGTCCACCACGGATTTGCCCGCGGCCACCCCCCGGAAGTGCGTGCCCAACTCCAGGCCCGGCGACCCGATGAACAGGTCATTGGTGCCGCCGTTGGCGCCCGTTGAATTGCGCGCCGTCCCCGCCAGGTACTCATCATAGGGAAACCAGGCCACCGCAACGTTGACGTTAAATTCAGCCGCCGAGCCAGCCTGCGGCGCCGTCGGCACAAAGGCGCTGACCCGGCAGCCGTCCGCGGCCACGTGAACGGAGCTGACGGCGTAGTTATTGGTGAGATAACTGTCCCGGCCATTCTGGCTGACCGAGGAAAGCCAGGCGCCGCCCAGGTAATCATCAGCGGCCGATTCGCCCACCTGGACATTAAAATCTCCCCGGTTGGACCCCTCGCGAACCCCCAGCCGGTTGAGTGAGAGCGTCGAGGTCACCACGACGGAGTTGGTCGTATTCTCCCAGTCCACCTGCACCACGTCCAGGTTGGCCGCCGCGGGGCGGTCCTGGGCATGGGCCGGAGACGCCCCGGCCAGGAACAGCGCGATCAAGACCGCCAGCGCCAGCCCGGCGCCTCCGCCGGGGCGCGGATATTTCGAGCCGCCGCGAGCGCGCGGCCATCCGGAAGCGGGCGGGAGCGTCCACCGCTCCCGGGCGGCAGCCGCGAACGGCGGCTGTTTTCGCGTAAAAATCCTCGCGTTTTTCGTGTGCCAGTTTGTTTGCATTCGCAACCTTGGTTCTTATTTTGATGGGCCCGCCGCCGGCGCGTTGGTCAGCCCCGCCAGGGCGGTTTTAACGTCCGCGCGCAGCTTCACCATGGAAGGGCTTTGCTGCAATCGGCCCGGCAGGCGATCAATGGCCGCCAGAGCGGCATGATAGGATTGCCGGGCTTCGACCACCTTTCCCGTCGCCAGAAAAATCTCGCCGCGCCGCGCAAACCACGTTTCCTTGCGCAAGGCCCGGGCGAGAATCGTCTCGAGGCGGGCGAGCGCCGCCGCCGGGTTCTGGCGCGCCAGTTCCAGTTCCAACGCATACCCCTGGAGCGGCAGGATCGGTCCCAGCTTTTTGATGCCCGCGTCCAGCGCGCGCAGCGCTTCCGCGGTCTGTTCTTCGGCAACCAGCGCCCGCGCCAATTCCACCACGTACTCCGGTGGCGGCTCGCGCAAGTGTTCCAGCCCGCGCCAGTAATCCGCGATGGCCGCCCGCCGCTGGTCCAGCCGGAGCAGCACGCGCGCGCGCCCCACCCAGCTTTCGCCATCATCGGGACAACGCTCCAGCGCCCGGTCAAACCGGGCGCGCGCCGCCGCCAACTGCCCGAGATCGGCCAAAAGCCGGGCCTGGCAGCGGTCCACCCCGGGCAGGTCCGGATCAAGCTGCGCCGCGCGCGCGTAGTCGGCCTCGGCGCCGTCATACATCCCATGCTCGCGCTGCAATTCGCCGCGTTCGAGGTAGAGCCGCGCCGCGTTGTTCGTCGCCGCCTCGATTTGCCGCGTCAGCTCCAGAATGAGCAGGTGGGCTTCCCCGTGGGCGCGCGCGGCGGGAGGCCGCGGCAACGCCGCCAGGCACGCGGCGAGCACGACGGCCCGCCAGCGCCATGCGCCGCGCCGCCGGCGGCGGCAACCGGCGAAACGCTCCCGGCCGCGCGCCGCGCCGCAAAAACCCCAAGGCAAAAGAGTCCGGCCGGCCGCCTCCATCATCTCACCACCCGGACCCGGTAATAGCGGGAGTGGTTGGTCGGCGAACCGCCGGTCAGGGTGAAGTCGTCGGTGAACGCCTGCGTCGAGACGCTGCCATAGGGGCTGAGATCCATCTCGTTGGTCAGCGGCCGCACAATGTCCGTAAAAGCGCCCGTGACGCCGCTGAGCGCCGACCCGTTGCGGTACTGGACGCGGTAGCGCACGCCGCCAATCGAGGGCCAGGCCAGGCTGACGTGGCCATTGGTCTGCCGCACCCACTCCGAAATCCGCAGCACGGAGGCCGCATTGGTGGGATTGGTGTTCGCCAGGCACTCGGCCAGGTTGCTTTGGCCGTCGCCATCCGCATCGTCGTTCGGATCGCTAAGCCCATAGGCGGCCTCCCAGGCATCCGGCAGGCCGTTGGCGTCAGCGTCCGGGGGCGCGACGATGTTAAGGTTTATGGAGGCCGAGCCGCTGCTGGCCTGTCCATCGCTGGCGCTGAAGAGGAACCAGTCGGACCCCCGATACCCGTAGGCCGGCCAATACGTGAACGTGCCCGTGGCCGGGTCAAAGTCCCGGATGACGCCCCGCGTCGGCGCCGAGAGGGCCTGGAATGTCAGCGCATCGCCATTGGCATCGGTCGCCGACAGCGCTAGGGTGGCCGGGGCGTCGCCGGTGATCACCCGCGCCAGGTTGACCACGGTGGGCGGGGTATTCGTCACGGCCGTGGTAAAGTGCCAGACCGGGCTGGTGACGGTATTCCCCCATTGATCGGTCACCGCCACATACCATTCATAAGCCTTGTTGGCCGCCAGCCCGGGCCACGCAACCGAGCTCAAGTCGCCCGGGGCCGCCAGGTTCGTCGCCAGCGCGACGAACGGGGTCGCGGTGCCGGGGCCGGTCGGCTGCAGGTCGTACGGGAAGTAGAACTCGCTGGACTCGTCGGTAAGGTATTCGCCCGTCACCGGCGAAAAGCACTGGGCGACCACGACGTTATTGCTGGGGGAGAACTCCAGCAGCCGCAGGAACCCGTTGCCGCCATTGGTCCAGCCCTGGTAATCCTGCACCAGGGTCCGGATGGTATGGCCATTGTGGGTATCCTCGCGCCAGCCCTGGCCGGTGATATGGCCGCCCAAAAACAGGAACAGGTTGGTGTGGCCTTTGAGCGCGTTATAGATGGCGTGCGCCTGGGGGCTCCAAACCACCGGCGTCTGGGTATTGCCAAAGTTGTGCGTCACGATGATGGCGCGCCGGTGGGCGTTGGTGGTCAACACCTCGTCAGCCCAGGCCAGCAATTCCGGGGGCGGATTGGTGTTATACTCGAAATACAGCACCAGGAAGTCCAGCCCGCTGACGCTGAAGATATCGTAGTGGTTATTATTGTTCGTCCCATAGTGCCCCGCGTAGTATTCGCGCCCGGCAAAATGCGCCACGCCGAAATACTTGTTGTAGTTGGTGGAGGTGCCCACATTCGTTGTTCCCACCGTGCCGCACGACGCCCAGCCGATGGGCGTCAGTTCGTGGTTGCCCACCGCCACGCCGTAGGCGATGCCATCGGGCAGTTGGGTGCGCACCGGGTTCTCCAGGCGGTACATGGCGTTGGTCGCGTTATACCACTGTTTAACGTAGGCCGGGGTGTCGCCATTGTTCGAAATATCCCCGAGCTGGGTCACGTAGGCGATATTGCGCGAAAGACGATTGCTGATGGCCCATTCGGTCTGGGCAATCATCATCTCTTTCTTTCCGCCGGCCAATTCTCCCGTGTACATCTGGGTATCCGGCATGACCGAAATGCAGAAATCCGGCCCGGGATGCACCGTGGGCGCCTCCCGCCCATAGAACGTCACCGACAGGTTGCCGGGCAGGGCATTGGTCACCCACGCCTGCAGGTTCGGCGAGGTGCTGATGTTCGTGCCTGAATCCGCCGGCCAGACCACCGCCGCCCGCGCGGCCAGCGAAGTGACGGCCACATCCTCCGGATCCAGGCCCTGGTAGGCCGGGTCCGCGCTGGCGGCGGGCGACAGGACAACCTGGTAGCCGCCCTCCGCCGCGCCGGCCTGGCCGGTCACCGTGACGGTCTTCGGCAGATACCAATCATTCACATCAAACATCAGGATGGCCGGGCTGGCGACGCCTTTGCTGGCATCACTCGAAGCCACCTCCACGGTCACCACGGCCGTCGGCGCAACGGAAAGCACCACCGAGAACGCCGCCGTCCCGCCGCTGCCGGTGGTCACCAGGCCCTGGGTGGGCCCGACCTGGACTTCGGGCGGCAGTGCGGGGATATACACAAACGAAGCCACCGCTTCGTTCACCGGCGTCTGCAAACCGCAGTTGGGGGTGTCGCGCGATTGAATCTCCCAGCCCGAGCCGTCCGGGTAGGCCTGGTAACTGACGATGTTATCGCCGTTGAGCACGCCGCCGCCTTCCGGCGAGATAATCAGGATGCCATTGGTCGGCGAATGGCCGGGGATCCGCAGGTCCCAGCGGCCCTCCGCCACATTGGTGACGGTAAACAGCGGGGTGCTGCCGCTGAACATCTCGGGCGTGCCATCGCCCCGGAAGCGGCCGGAAATCAGCGCCGTATTGGTCCGGGGAATAAAGACAAACGCCACCGGGTCCTGCTCGTAGCTGCCATACGACGACTGGCCGACGTCCCGGACAAACACATTCCACGTGCCATCCAGGGGGTTGACTTGCGCCAGCGCAAAATTGTTTTCATCCTTGGCGTGATTCACCAAAAGAATCCCATCGGTGCGGGAGTCAATGCCCAGGGAAGTCAGGTCCACGATGGATTTTCCGCCCGCCACGCCCTTGAAATGCGTGCCCAACTCCAGCCCCGGCGAGCCGGTGAACATGTCGTTCGTTCCCCCGTTCACGCCATCCGCATTGCGGGCCAGGCCGCCCAGGTATTGATCATACGGGAACCAGGCGCCCGCCACGTTGACATTGTACTCGGTGAGGGGACGCGTGAAACTCACGATCCGGTAGGTGCCGCTGCCATTTCGTTCAATGCCGCTGACCGGGTAGGCATTGGTGCCGAAGTTATCACGCCCGTTCTCGGTCACGCTGCTCATCAGCACGCCCCAGCTTTCATCCTGCTGGGCCTTGACGCCGGGGTTGATCAGCACGTTGTAATCTCCCCGGTTGCTGCCCCGGGGGGTGACGCGGAAAGTCCCAATCTGTTGGACCAGGGTTATCTGCGCCAGGTTCGAATCCACCACCGAAACCTGATCAACCTTGATTTGGCCGGCGATGACGTGGTGCGCCTCAGCCGCGGCGGCGACCCGCGCGCCCGGCGCCAGGGCGGCGCTCACAACCAGCGCCGCCGCCACGCCAAGCCGGCGCCAGCCCTTCCGCGCCGCGCACTGACCCGGCATGCTTTTCTCAATCTTCATTGCTACTTTCATACGCTTAAACTTTTTATCGCGCGCGGCGCCAGCGCCACGCGCGGGCCTCGCCAGCCGGCAATGCCCTTTCCCCCGGATAACCCGTCGCCGCCTCGCTCCCAGCCGGTCGGCTCCCGACCCTGTTGTTTTCGGCCCGGCCTCCGGGCAAAAGACCCGGCCCGGCGGCGGCCTCCACTAAAGAAAGCGGGACGGTGACCCCACCGTCCCGCTCGATTTTACCGCATTATGAGCAACGGCCGGCCGCTATTTCGTGCGCGCCCGATAATACGCGCTATTGGCCAGGGGCGCGGGATCCACAAAGGTCGCCACCCCGCT
>JAAYVL010000166.1 GCA_012517205.1 Verrucomicrobiota bacterium | reverse complement strand
GTGCGAGACTTGATTGCCGCCATCGAGGATTTTATCCGCCACCATAACGAGAACCCGAAACCTTTTGTTTGGACCAAGCGCGTCGATCAAATCCTAGAAAAAGTGGGTCACTGCAAAGCTAAGACTGTTACACCACACTAGTTCGTCGCGCTCTACAGGAAAGAAACGAAAGGCGGAATCGAACACCCATTCCAGGAGCAATCGGTGCCCACTCCGGGTCACCTCCGCCCGCTGGAACAGGGGCTGACGAAGCAACCACTCCACGGCATATCCAGCTTGGCGCAAAGTAGCTGCGTCCGTCTCGGCGCTCGTGACCACGCTGGTCTCGACATCGTGAAAGATGTCTAAATCTTTGGAATAACGCGGCGAATCAGTCGCCGCATTCAACACCGCACCCCCCGCCAGATAACTTTCCGGCGAGCGGTGGGCCGCCAGCAGGCGGAGGGTCTCGGACTGGAACGCGGTTAACGGCATAGCCGGGCGGCGAGCAGAAAAGCTTCTCGATTACCGTGTACCCGCAATCCCCGGATGATCGTCTCGATGTCTTCCTCGCCTACTTGCAGATCATCTCGCAAGTACCAAAAACAACGGGAGTGGAAGCGCTCGAATGCCTGCTGGGCCAGGGCGAGTCGCTCCGCCGAGACTGGCCGGACGGCAGCTCTTGATGAGTGCTTCATGCCTTAGACTAGATCAAAAGGCGGCAAGCGGAAATGCAGATTCTGAGGGCTACGGGGACTGCACAACTACTGAATAAGCCGCTATTTCAATCGCCCTCGCAGCCGCGCCGGATCGCAGCGGCAGTCCAAAACCGCCCGAACACGGACCCCTTCCATCTCAACTGCATAGTAGATCGCATAGGGGAACCGTTTGGAAAGGAGCCGGTGAAAACCAAACACGTTCCTATGGATGCCGGCATATAATCTGAGCGAGTCAATGTCGGAGAACAACGACTCAAGGAAGTAACTGCCGAGACCCGCTTCTTGCTTCTCGTAGAACGCAAAACCAGCAGCCAGATCCTCTCTCGCTGACGGCAGAATGACAATCGTCATGCGAGGCGGTCGCGAAGCTCTCGCTTGGCGTCCTCCCAGCTCACGAATTGCTCCTGGCCGGACTTTACCCGTTGCTCTCGTTCGTCGAGGACCTGCTCATGCCAGGCAGGAGACTGGAGGTCCTGCTCGTTGCGGCTCAAGTTTGCCCACAAGGCTTCCATCGCGCGCAACTTCTCCTCCAGTGTCATTTTCTCGATTTCAAGCTCAATACTCATAGCCAAACTATCTTCTCAAAAGCACAAACCTGCAAAGGCGAAAGTGCTTCCTCCAAATAATCTCCGGGTTCGCTTCTCAATGGCAGGACTATGAGCTGCAGGAACGGCATGCTTCACCTTCAGCCATCGTCAGCCTTGCCATATCTGCCAGGCTCTGCTCTAGCGGGATTTCCGGTTGCCAGCCCGTGTCGCGGGTCAGGCGATCATGGTTCGCGATGCTGCGGTCCGCGGCCGAACGCTCCGCGCCGTTCCCGCCTTCGGCCTTGACGATGGAGACCGGCCGGCCTGCGATTTGGGCCAGGCGGGTGGTGAGCTCCAGAAGGCTCACGCCTTGCCCGGTGCCGATGTTGTAGATCACTTCCGGCTGCCCTCGCTCCAGGATCAGCGAATAGGCCCGCACTACGTCCCGCACGTCCACAAAGTCTCGGATGACGTGGCCATTGCGCAGGGGAAACGCGGTTGGCGCGGCTTCGCTGCAGGCCACCAGGCGCTGGAGAATGGCTGCCGGAGCATACCGCTCGCTCAGCCCCGGCCCGATCAGGTTGAACACTCGGCACAGGAACACCGGCAATCCCCAGCGGCGTCCGGCCAGTTGGCCCAAGGCCAGCTCCGCTTCCCGGCTGAAGCCGTACAGGGTGGTGGGGCAGGCCGGCATGTCTTCGCGCAGCGCATCCACCGCGTCGGGTTGGGGCCCGTAACCGGCGGCGCTGCCGACAAGCAGAACGCGCGGCAGCCGCTCGAGTCGGCGGCATGCCTCCAGCAGGTTCCAAGTGCCCTCGAGGTTGACGCGGATCAGCGCGGACGAGTCATTCTCGTCGCTTACCCCGGCCAAGTGGTAAACCGTATCCGGCTGAACGGAATCCAGCAGGCGGCTGACTTCCGCCCCGCTCCGAATGTCGCAGGGTTGGAATTCGGCCGTTGGCATCCAAGCGGGCTGACCCGGCATGTCGCTGCCGATCACCGCGCTGTCACCGGTGGCCTTCAGCAGCCTGGCCAGATGCGTCCCGGTAAAGCTGCCGGCGCCGGTTATGAGAATGGTGGACATGATGCGCAGTCTCGCAGCCTCGTGGTCTCTTTCTATACCCGCTCAAACGCGTCTTTTCTCCCGGCGAAGAGTTCCTGGGCGCGGGCGTAGTCGTCGGGGCGCCCGATGTCGAGCCAGAGGCAGTCGGCGGGGTAGGCACAAACGCGCTCGCCGCGCTTGATCAACCGCAGCACCAGGTCGGGAAAATCGAGGTATTGGCCTTTCCGGATGTGCCGGAGCACGGCGGGCTCATACACGTAAACGCCAGTGCTGACCTGGTAATGGTGTTCGGGTTTCTCGCGGTAGCCGGTAACCCGGTGGTCCCGGTCGAATTCAAGCACGCCCAGATCAATCTTCACCGCGCGCGTGTGGGTGGCGATGGTCAGCAGGGCTTTCTGCCGCCGATGAAACTCGACCAGTGCGTTGAAATCCAGATTGGTCAGCAGGTCACCGTTCATCACCAGGAACGTGTCCGTCAGTCCAGAAATCAGCGAGAGCGAACCAGCGGTGCCGGTGGGTTCCTCTTCCTCCACGAAGCGCAGGTGGATCCGCTTCACCAATTGCCGCCGGTGCTGGAAGTAGGCCTTCATCAACTCGGCCAGGTGTCCCAGTGTCAACGTGATGTCGATAATGCCGGTGCGCAGCAGGCGCCGCATGAGGACTTCGATGACCGGCGTGTCCCCCAAGGGTACGAGCGGCTTGGGGAAGTTGATGGTAAACGGATGGAGCCGCACGCCCTTGCCGCCCGCCAGGATAACCGCGCGCAGTCCCGAGGCCGCGCCAGCACTTTTGGCTTTCGTTCGGAGCTTCACGCTAACCAGAGATCAGAGGTCAGACATCAGACATCAGAGATTAGAAAAAGGGCTGGGGTCCTTATCATGCTCCCGAGCATCCTCCCCACTTTCTGGCAGAGCGCCGTGAGCTCTTGATGTTGCACGGAGGTGATGTAGCTGCAGTTTTGGCGAATCGAAGGATGAGTCTGTCTCGCCGTTCTCGCCGTCACAGTCCGTCAGTTTGCTGATGAAATGGGCTTCATAGTGCCGCTTGGCCCAAGCCTTGCGAAGGTTCAGACAGATAGACCGGGACGAACGCCGAATTTGGCTGGCCAGCGCGTAGCGTTCTTCCGAGGGGAACCGCTGGCTGATTTCGAACGAGCGCATGGCAAGTTGATAGGTCTTCTTATACACTTCCAAATCCTTAGCTGAATTGAGTCCCATACTTCTCCCCGCCGATCACTGACCTCTGACCTCTTCACACCGCATACCTGTCACTTCGATACCGGCTGAGGTTCTGGCGCAGATAATCAGCGGTGCGCCGCAGTCCCTCATCGAGCGTGATCTTCGCGGCCCACCCGAGCAGCCGACGCGCTTTGGAGGCGTCGCACAACAGCAGGCCGACTTCGCTTTTCTCAGGGCGCTGCCGCTCAGGCACGCTGATAACCTGCGCCTTGCTGCCCACGGCGTCCAGGCAACGCTGGGCCAATTCCCCCACGCTCACGGCTTGGCCCTGGCCGAAATGAATCACTTCCCCTTCAATCCCAGGCGTCTCGGCCGCCGCCAGGAATGCGCGCGCGGTATCCTCAACAAAAGTCAGGTCGCGCTTCGGATCCAAGTGTCCGAGCCGAATTTCAGCCGCTCCGTTGAGCGCCTGCGTCAGGACGGTGGGGATGACGGCCCGGGCGGATTGGCGCGGACCAAAGGTATTGAAGGGGCGCAGCGTGACGACCGGCAGGTCGAAGCTGCCAAAATAGGCTTCGGCGAGCTTGTCTGCCGCAATCTTGCTGGCCGAATAAGGGGATTGCCCCTGAAGCGGGTGCTTTTCGTCTATCGGCGTGTAGCGCGCCGTGCCGTAAACCTCGCTGGTGGAGGTGATGACCACCCGCCGGACGCTTGCCGCGCGGCAGGCTTCGAGAACGTTCAAAGTGCCGCTGACATTCGTCGCCACATACGAAGCGGGCGCGTGGTACGAATAGGGAATGCCGATCAACGCCGCGAGGTGGAGCACGGCGTCGCAGCCCTCCACCAGAGTACGCATCATTGAGAAGTCGGTGACGTCGCCCAACCGGACCTCGAGCTTCGCGTGGGCGGCAGCGGGGCTGCCTTCCAGGTGGCCCCAACTGCCGAAGCTGTTGTAATGCGCCAGCGCCCGCACCTCGTGCCCCGCGTTGAGGAGCAACTCCACCACGTGGCTGCCGATGAATCCACCCGCGCCGGTAATCAGGTATTTCATGTGTCGGAATTCCTCTTGCCTGTGGTCTTGTAGCCCGAGAACTTGTTGTCGGCAGGCTCGTTGCTCTTCCTTTTAGTACCTCAGCCGGTAAAGGACGAACTTGACAAACTCGTTCTGAAAATCGAGCAGCGCCTTTTCGTCCATCCACCAGTCCCGGCATTCTTCCGGCCGGATGCTGGTGACCGTAATCCGGACCGTGTCGCCCAGGTTTTTGCGAAACACCCATCGCACGCGGCGGGAATGGAAGGAGCCGGTGGGAATCAGCAAGGAGGTGGCGCCTGATGCGCGGGACCAATGCCGCGCGGCCATCGCCTCTTCGAAAGTGCTCGTGAGATTGGTGCCGGCAATCTGTATCGCCGCCGCCGGCACGGCGTTCGTGAGCAGAATCCGCCGCACCAGTTCCACCTCCGGGATGGTCAAGCCCATGCTGTCGGTGGCGCGGAGTTCGGAGTTCATCAACAGGATCGCCGGCGCCAGTCCCGCATGATACAGCCGGGCGGCTTCGAACGACCGGAACTGGGCACCCCCGCCCAGCACGACAATCGCATCGGCCTTGACCGGGGGATCGTTAACCATCCAGGCCCTCGCCGCGCCGTTGAGCAGCGGGGCGCGGAACACAAAAAGCAGAAAGAAAAGGATTGCGAGACCACAGAACCACAGGACAACGGACCGCAACCGGCGCAGCCGACGGCCGGGGCAAGCCGGGGGAGGGGTTTCGGACGGCAGCTCCGGCTTCTCTTGCGCAGTCATCGGTGTATCCGCTTTCACTCGCGTATCGCCCAGGCAGGGGCTTCAAGCGTCGGCTGCGGCGGCCGGACAAAGTGTATCCACGATCGCATGGCAGCGCCTGACATAGTTGGGATGCGAAAAGTGCGTCAGGCCGGCCGGCACCTGACCACGCGGCTGCCGCAGCACCTGGAGCAGGCCGCGGCGCAGATCGTCACGATTGCGCGGATCCACCAGCAAACCCATGGTTCCATCACGCAAAGCCTCGCCGCTCGCGTCCAGTTTGCTGGCCAGGACCGGGATGCCGCACGCCAGGGCTTCCAGGTAAACAATGCCGAATCCCTCGCCGTAGCCGGGCATCACGAACGCGTCCGCCAGCCGATAGTGGGCGGCTTTCTCGGACTCGGCCACCCTGCCCGCGAAGACCACCTGGGGCTCCGGAGAACTGGGGATTGCTGCCTGAGAATCGGCGCAATCGAGCACGCTCAGTCCAAGAAAGCGGGCCTTGTCGGCCAGGCGCGGCCGATCCGGGCCGTCGCCGGCAATCAGATACGCAAGCCGCGGGGCCTCCCGCGCCAGTTCCGGCAGCAGCTCCATCACTTCATCAATACCCTTGGGGCGTTCCCGAAACAAACGTCCCAAGGTCATTACCACTTTCCTGCCAGCCAGCCCGTACTTCTGGAGCAAGACCGGGTCTTTTTCGCCCGGACGAAAACCGCTCAGGTCCACGCAATTCGGCAGCACAAACTGCCTGGCCGCGGCAACGTGCGACCAACGGACGAAACGATCCCAAGTGAAGGCACTCACCGAGACAAAGGCGTCCACCCGGCGCGCCAGGCTTCGCACCAACACGCTCCGGTGCGGTTCCCAGACGTCCAGCCCGTGCATGACGAGAACCAGCGGGCAGCGTCCCCGGTTGGGAGAGCCAGGGGCTCGCCGCACGAACCGCCGCGCCAGAAAAGCCGCCGGCAGCAGATTGATGTGCCCGCAGATAACAAGATCAAAGCCACTCGAGGGCTGAGAATTGCGCCCGGCAGCCCCGGCGAGCGGAGCGGAAGGCTGGCGCCGCGCACACCTCATGGCAGCGGCGGTGAAGCGCACCTTGCCGCCCAGCCCCGTGGTGATCCAGGTCAGTTTGGCCGGCAATGTGCCGGGCGCCGCCGGCATCAGCCGCGGCAGCACCACCACTTCGGCGCAATCCGGGTAGGCGCATAAAGCGCTTAGCAGATCCCGGCTGAATTTGGAAATGCCGCCGTGGCTGCCAAATGCATCCGGAACCAGCGCCAGTATCCGCAGTGATCTTCGGTTCACGGCTGGCACTGGCGACGGCGGCGGTCGAGCGCCCGCTCGAAGCTGACCAGTTGGCGGAGCAACGCGTTGTAGCGGGAATAAGCGTCGCCGCCAGTTTGACGCAGCATCCGATAAAGTTCGAGTTCCGCGTCCGCCGGCGTGGCGGCGGCCGCCTCGCGGACCAAACCGGCCCGCCGCATCCGCGGGAAGGCGATGACCACGCGGCAGGCCGGGACCGTCCATCGTCCGGCTTGCAGGTCCGACAGACCTGCGCGGACGAGGTCCTCGCCAGGCAGTCCTGCGAGCAGATCATTCGGGGTCATAAGCCGGTGGCGGGCCACAAGACCAAAGCTCCGCCCCGTCAATTCGCAGCGCGCTTTGCGGCGCGCCGATCAACGTCCCGATCGGCATATCAATAATGTCGCTGGCACCTGCCACGGCAGGCTGGTCCAGTTGCGCGGCTATCCCCCCGCGCCCGTTCCCAAAACTGCTCCGGCTCCCGAAACCGCGTTCCCGCCTAACCCGGATATTTCATGCCGGCGAGTCCGGAACGCGGGCATCCTGCCCGCTTCCACGGTCCGAACGGCTTAAGCAGGCCGGATGCCGAGGCTCGAGTCTGCTGGCGTATCGTTGGTGACATGAAATGGGTGGATCAGGCTCCCAGGGTCCTCATCACAACCGGCAGGACCTTGCGCGTCTTCTTTTGCCAGCTCTGGAGCATGCCTACCCGTGCCCGGACCTGTTCCCGTTCTTCGGACGGCAAGTTCTCGACCAGAGCCGCCATGTGGTCTATTCGATCCAGGCTGTTATCGAGGCGGGTCAGAACCTGGTCCCGCAGAAAACGCATCGCGAGCGTGCGCAATTGAGCGACGGCCTCGAAATGGGTCGCCCGCTGGCCGGGCACATACACCGGCTTGACCGCGCCCAGGTTGCGCAAGAATCGCAGCCCCTGACTGGTGGAGCCCTTGCTCATGTTCAGACGCTCCATCATCTCCTCCATCGAGAGCGGGTGGGCGGCGGCAAAAAGCAGCCCGTATATCTCGGCAACTGACTTGGGCTGGCCCAAAATGTGTGAAAACTGGACGAAGAGATCAATGATCTCGACTTCCAACGCGTTCAAAGGCCGGGCCAGCGGCCGTACAGTTCGGCTTTCCGGCGGAGGATTTTCGATAGTAGCCGCACGCATAAAAACAAATCATAGCATAGCGCCTTGATTGTTCAAGTTATTATGAACATATTTTTCCTTATCTCAAGCTTGCCGGCCCATAAGGAATCCTGTCCGCGGTGCAGCCGAGTTTCGGAAGCCGCCCGGCTTTACGGGTCCATCACCAGGATTCCATTCCAGCAATCGCGACGAATTTATTCAGCACCCCGGCATACTCCGCTTCGTCGTTTTCGCCATTGCCGCGCCGGATTAGCCAGTCACGCTCTCTCATGCGCATTTTCAGCGTAGTCGAAGCGAACCGGAACACATCATTAGCAATCGGCTAGCGGCGGGAAGCCCTCAGTTCTTGCCGTGAATCTGGCCTTTTCGGAGTCCGTTTAGGTGACCATCGTGGCCGTTTTCCTCCATAAACTCCTGCGGGCTAACCCGTTCGGGCTGGAGCCAACGGTCAGAATCGAACTGACGACCCGCGCTTTACGAAAGCGCTGCTCTACCGACTGAGCTACGTTGGCAATCCGGCGCCCGCCCGCCGGGGTGGGGAACACACCGGCGACTCTCTATTTCTAACGGCTTCCCTCCGACAATGCAAGCGCATACTAAAAATGATGCCGCGGTCGTCAGGGGCTTTGCGGCCCACCACCGCCACCCCTTCAAAATAGCCCTTGCGCGAAAACATCCCGTCCGCCAGCCTTCCCGCGTGGGCTCGGGGTGGTGGCGGCGGGGACTTCCAGCCCAAGGAATGGCAGGAAGCCGAGCCGCCCCTCGGGGCGATAACAGAAAGACATTTAGAAAAACAACTAGAACAACAATTAGAAAGGACGTTCATTATGAAAGCACTCACATCTCCGCGCACGGGCAGTCTGGGCGCGGAAACCTACTACCAGTCCCCCTTCGGCGTGTGCGCCCGGCGGCGCACCGTTCCCCGGGACCGACCCTCGGAACGCAAGGCGGCCGCACGGTCGTATTTTGGGATCTCCTCGCGGGAGTGGGGCCTCAAGCTCACCGAAGCGCAGCGCGAGCGCTGGAACGCCGCAGCATTGCACGTCCCCAGCCGGCCCTGGATGGGGCAGTATTCGCACTTAAGTGGGCAACAGTTTTGCGTCCAGATCAACAGCACCCTGCGGGGGCTGGGTCTGGCGCCGGT
>JAAYVL010000103.1 GCA_012517205.1 Verrucomicrobiota bacterium | reverse complement strand
GGGAGTACATCGGAAGCCCGGCAGGAGCACATGGAAAATAAACATGAGTCCCCTTTGAGCCTCCTTTGTACACCCGTTGTACACGGCCTAATGGGAGCGTTAGGTTGGCTGGGACGGGTAGGGCGGGTTTGGGCGCGGGCCTGAGCCGGATTGGAGGGATGGATGACCCGCGGATGATGTAAAACGAGGTTCCAAGGCGGGAGGGAGAGGACGCGAACGTTCGGCATGTCCGAAACGGGCGGACGGGTGTTGTCGCGCGCCTTGGTTTTGGGCAGGATGAGGTCACGGTTGGCGGGGACATTCCCCCCTCCCGGGCGGAGGCTGTCGAAAGGCGGCTGCTTACGTTGTCCTTATTGTGGGCAACGGGTTCGCCCTGGGAGTTCCTCCACCGTTTGGGTGAAATCAAGTGTGGAGCAGGCGGGGTTTGCCGACCACCAGATAAAGGATGGCAATGCGGTTGACGATGGAGCGATAGCCGCGAACCTTACTTTTGGCGGTGCTGAACACGCTGTTGAGCCCTTTGGTGTGGTCATCACAGAACGCTCGCCTGCCATCCTGGGGACCGCGGACCGATTCCCAAAACGAGGGCCGCTCCCGAATCCCGAGAAACACCGCGCCGCTGGCAGGCTCAAACCGGCTCGCGGCCCTTTCCCAGCTTAATCCCAATCCCAACAGTTCAGGAAATAAGGCTTCCGGCGTCATGCCCCAAGCCGGCTCATCTTCCTGACCTATTCCCCCGAAATCATGGAGGAACCGTTTCACATCCCGCATGAAAAAACATCCGATCGGCGCAGGGACATCCTGACCGATTTCAGGGGCTGCGGGGTATCACCGGCCAAGCTGTCCCCGCGGCGGGTTCGCGTGGGGTGAAATGACCTGGCTGGGCACCCAGGCCGGAGGGGGTCCCGGGATTTGGGCTAAGCGAGCGGCTGACGGCCGGTAAAATCCGGGAGACCCCTCGAAGCTGCCGGGGAGCCGGAGATTGATTGACACGGGAGCTGATTAAGGTCAAGCTGGCGCGGAAAATGCGAGCTTGAGTATATCTCGGGTTCAGGTTGGGTGTCGTTAAACAATTGGTCGGCAGCCATAGCATGACAAATACGCGAATCGGTGAGTTGGTCTTTCTGGAGCATTTCGCGCCCCTCTACAAGCTCCCGGTGCCGGAGCATCTTGCGGAGCCGGTGACGCAATCGAAGCTGAAGGAGAAGCTGGGGCGCTGGGGGGCGGGCATTGTCAAGCCCGATGTCCTGGCGGGCAAACGCGGCAAGGCCGGCCTGGTGCGCAAGGTGGAGAATGTCCAGGACGCCCTGCGGGTGCTGCGGGATGTGGCCGCCGAGGAGATTAACGGGCAGAACCCGCGCGGGGCGTACGTGGTGCAGATGGTGCCGGCGGACCTGGAGATTTTCACGGCGATCAGCTACAGCTCGCGCACGCTTTCGCCCGCGTTCACCGTGTCGCTGCGCGGGGGGATGGAGGTCGAGGCCATTTCCGAAGCCGACAAGGTGACCGTGCCGCTGAATGTCTTTCAGGGGCTGAACGCCTACCAGGCTTCGGAGGCGCTGGCGAAGCTGGGGCTGAAGGGCAAGCTCAACTCGCGCCTCAGCATCGTGTTTGTGAACCTGTGGGACATGTTTATCACCACCGGCATGTTGCGCTGCGAGGTCAACCCGTGGCGGGTGACCACGGACGGCCGGATTTGGGCGTGCGATTTCAAGGCCACGTTCGACGAAAACAATTTCAAGGCGCGGGATCTCGGGTTGAGCTGGCCCGAATATCCGTCGCGGGAAACGGCGTTCGAGGCGGAGATGAATGCGTGGGCGGCGGCCAGCCACCAGGGCCAGGCCCACGTTTCCTCGCTGGGCGGCAAAAAGATTCTGCCGCTGCTGTTTGGCGGCGGCGCCAGCACGATCATCACGGAGACCCTGACCCAGTTGGGCGGCGAGCCGATTTTCCTGTCGGACTTTGGCGGCAACCCGCCGTATGAGCGCATGAAGAAGACCGCCGCCATCTGCTTCGAGCACCATCTGCATCAATGCGCCTTGCTGCTGATCCTGGGCGGCAAGGCCAATAACACCCTGATTGATGTGACGTTTTCCGCCATCGCGGACGCGATCCAGGAATGTGTGGACGCCAAGGGCCCGGTCTCGATTCCGGTGGTGGTGGGGCGCGGCGGCGCCCGCCTGGTGCAGGGGATGGTGGCGCTCAGCAAAACCCTGTCCAACCTGCGCCTGCCCTATGTGTTCTTTGGCCCGGACACCCCGATTACGCTGGTGGCCGAATATGCCGTGGCCCTGATGCGCGCCGGGGAACAACGCAAACCCAAAGGCCGGTTATGATCGCAACCACTCTTGCCCGTATTTTGACAAAAGGCGACCGCGTGGCCGTTTCCAATGTGACCGGCCGGGAGGCGATGGGGGTCAGCATTGCCTCGCAGCAGTATTGCGGCAACATCGTCGGCGGGTGGGCATTAGGCCATGATGACGAAGTGATCGCCGTGCCCCGCGGGCGGGATATCCGCGTGTTTGGCCAGTTCGCCGACCTCCTGAAGGCGCTGCCCGCCCGGGAACGGCCCAACAAGGTGGTCGTCTATTCGCCTCCGGATGCCGTTTATGGCGACGTCAAGGAAGTGGTCGAGAATGGCCAGGGCATCGTCAAGACCCTCTTTGTGGTCACCGAGCATGTATCGGTCGAGGTGACGGCCAAGCTCCGGCGGCTGTGCGACCTGGCCCGCATGGACATTATCGGGTGCAATACCCTGGGCGTCATTAACGCCCCCGCCGGCGTCCGGGTGGGCGCGGTGGGGGGCGACGCGCCGGGCGAATCCTTCCTGCCGGGCAGCGCGACGATCATCTCGAACTCCGGCAACCTGGTGAACACGATCGCCACGTATCTCCAATCGGCCGGGCTGGGGATTTCGTTTGGCATTTCGACGGGCAAGGACCCGCTCATCCTGACGCCGCTGAAGGATTTTCTGGTCCTGGCCGAGAAAGACCCGCGCACGCGGATCGTGGTTCTGTACGTCGAGCCCGGCGGCACGTATGAGCGGGATGCCCTCGAGCTCCTGCGCCGGCGCAACTACACGAAGCCGCTGCTGGTGTTCGTGGCCGGGGCGTTTGCCGAGGGGCGCGACATCTCGCTGGGGCACGCGGGGGGAGTCGTGGATGGCCCCTGCACGTCGGCCACGGATAAAATGCGCCTGTTTGACGAGTATTTCGGGTCGGCTCCGTTCAACCCCGCCGATACCCGGGCCGCCAGCCGGCACCTGGCGCGCACGCGGCGGGGGTTGCGGGCGACCACCCTGCACGCGCTGGTGCCGGCGGCCAAGGTTTTGATGGAGGTGTTGCGCCTCAAACCGGACTTCAAGCCCGTCCGGCCGGTGGCGCTCAATCCCTGGATCGTGGACCTGGGCGCCCTGGCCGACAAGCTGCCCGCGTCGCTGGCCTTGCAGCCGGGCAACGTGCCCAGCCCGTACAAAGAATTGCTGGCCCAGCAGCTCAAAGGCGGGCTGGGGCGGGTGGTGGCGCGCCAGTCCATGCGGAACGCCTCGCACGCCTCCTCCAACGACGGCGCCACGCCGCGGGTCTATGGCTATTCGCTGCCCGCGCTGATGGAGCGCCCGGCGCCGTTCGCGCAGGCCGTCCTGCTGGCCTGGCTCGGCTCGCCGCCAGCGCGCGATTTTGAGCCGCGGCTGTTCGAGATGTGCCTCACCGCCTCGCTCACCAACGGGCCGGGCTCGATTTCGGCCCAGGGCGCCAAGCTCGCGGCGTCGGCGGGCAATGAGCCGCACACGGCGATGATGGCGACGCTGGGCACCATTGGCTCCATTCATGGCGGCAACGGCAAGGAGGCCGCCCGCTTCCTGGTGCGCCTCTTCCGCGAGACGGGCCTGGTGGACCCGTATGACCGGAAGAAAGCGCCGAACCTCGATCAACGGGTGCAGGCGTATGTGGCGGACTACCAGCACCGGAAGTCGGCGGCGAAGAATGCCGGGGTGGAGATGGAAAAGGTGCCGTGCCTGGGGCACCCGGTGTTCAACCGGGAGGCGGTCAACTATGACCCGCGCGAGCGCGTGATCAGCCGGTACCTGGAGGCGCAGGGGCTCTACAATGTCTTCCTGGACTTCTATCACCGCCTCGCGCGCGAGCTGCAGCGCCAGGGCGTGACTTCCAAGGTCCACGCCGTGAACGTGGACGCCGTCCTCACCTGCGTCTGCCTGGGCATCGCCTGGCCGCTGCTGGTGGAGAAGAAGATCACCCTGGAGCGCGCGGTGGACCTGCCGTTTCTCACGTTCGCCCTGGGCCGCGTGGCTGGCGGCGCGGCCGAATACCTCGACCACCGCGAGTCGGGCACCGACATGGATATGCGCGTGCCCGTCAGCGAATGCCGGGAGCTGACCCGGCCGCGCGACTGAGGGGGCCGCGGCCTGGGCGGATTCGCGTCTTGCGCCGGCGCGGCGGCGGGGTAGCATGGCGGGCAGTGCATGAATGAAGTCAATATCGCCGTAGTGCCGGTGGCCGGGCTGGGCACGCGCCTGTTGCCCGCCACCAAATCGCAACCCAAAGAGATGCTGCCGGTGGGCCGCAAGCCCGGGGTGCAATACGTGGTGGAGGAACTCACCCGCGCCGGGATGCAGCGGCTGCTGTTCGTGACCGGGCCGGGCAAGTCCTCCATCGAGAACCATTTTGACCTGAACGAGGAAATGATCCAGAACCTGCGGGAGACGGGCAAGGAGGAGTTGCTGGAGGAACTGGAGTTCGAGCGCGCGCCGGTGCAGTATTTCTACACGCGCCAGCGGCAGTTGCTGGGGCTGGGCCATGCGGTGTTGTGCGCCCAGCCCTTTGTGGGCGACCTGCCGTTTGTGGTGGCGCTGGGCGATTCCATCATCGGCCTGCAGGCGCAGAGCGACATTGTGCGGCGCATGACGCGCTGTTTTATGGAGCAAAAGGCCGAGGCGGTGGTCGCCTTCGAGGAGGTGCCCGCGCGGGAGATTCACAACTACGGAGTGGCCCAGCCCCGGGGCGGGGGGGAAGTGTTCGAACTGGCGGATGTCATCGAGAAGCCCAGCGCCAAAGAGGCGCCCAGCAACCTGGCGATTGCCGCCCGGTATGTCCTGGCCCCCGGCATTTTCAACGCGCTGCGGCGCACCGCGCCCGGCAAGGGCGACGAGATTCAACTGACCGACGCCATCCGGCTGCTCATTCAGGAGGGGAAAAAGGTGCTGGGCATCCGGCTGCGCCCGCGGGAGCGGCGCTTTGACATCGGGAACTACGACGCTTACTTCCGCGCCTTTGTCGAGTTCGCGCTGGCGGACAAAAAATACGGGCCGGCGCTCCGCAAATTCCTCGTGCAATTGCTGCATGAAACTCATCCGTAAACGCGCCTATTCGCGGGCCGGGCTGGTGGGCAACCCCTCGGACGGCTACCACGGCAAGACCATCGCCATGATCGTCCGCAATTTCTGCGCCGAGGTGGTGCTCTATGAGTGGGACACGCTGGACATCGTGCTGGCGGAGAACGACCGGGCGCGGTTCGCCTCGATCCAGGACCTGGCCCGGGATGTCAAGCTGCACGGGTATTACGGCGGCATTCGGCTGATCAAGGCCACCATCAAGCGGTTTGTGGATTATTGCCAGGCCCGGAACATTCAGCTCCACGACCAGAACTTCTCCGTGCGCTACCAGACCAATGTCCCGCGGCAGGTGGGCATGGCCGGTTCCAGCGGCATCGTGATTGCCATGCTGCGGTGCCTGATGGAGTTCTACCACGTCGAAATCCCCCGGGAAGTCCAGCCGAGCTTCGCGCTGCCGATCGAGCGCGAAGAACTGGGCATCACCGCCGGCTTGCAGGATCGCGTGGCGCAGGTTTACGAAGGGGTGGTGTACATGGACTTCAACCCGGCGCGCGGGCGCGTTGTGCAGGGCTTCCCCAGCTATTACTACGAGCCGCTGGATCCGGCCCTGCTGCCGCCGCTGTATCTGGCCTACCACACGGATTTCAGCGAGCCGACCGAGGTGTTCCACAACGACATCCGCGGCCGTTTCAACCGCGGCGAGGCCCGGGTTGTCCAGGCCATGCAGCGCTGCGCCGACCTGGCCGCCCGGGGGCGGGAGGCGCTGTTGCGCCGCGATTACGATGAGCTGGGCCGCCTGATGAACGAGAACTTCGATACCCGGCGCAGCATCTACAATCTGCCGCCCTGGCAGGTCGAGATGGTCGAGACGGCGCGCCGCTGCGGCGCCAGCGCGCAGTTTTCCGGGTCGGGCGGGGCCATTGTGGGGATTTACCAGGACGCGGCCATGTTCAAGCGGTTGAGCGAGCGCCTGGGCGCCCTGCAGTGCCGCACCCTCAAGCCGCAGGTTCTGCCCTGAGGCCGCCCGGGAAGGGTCAGGAGCCGATGGGCGGCGCCGCCGCCAGCCGGGCCGCCAGCCGGGTCTTCAGGTCGGCGAACCGCTCGGGCGCGACGCCGACTTCCCGGTATAGCTCCACAATGTGCTCGCGGGTGACCCTGGCGAAATCCGCCTCGCGCGGCGTGGTGCAGATGCCGCCCAGCTCGACGGCGGCGGGGCTGATCAGCAGCTTCTCCTCGCCCTCCAGGAAATAGAAGGAGGGCCGGTGTTTGGCCCGGGGAAAGACATGGATCCGCCACTCGTCCCGGGTATGGAAACCGAGGATGTTCAGCATGGGCTCCTCGTCCGCCGGGCCGCCTTCCTGCAGGACCGCGTAGAGCGCCGCGAACGACTGCTCCAAAGCGCCCGCATTGGCGGACTCGAAGGTGAAGAAATGCCGCAGGCAGTTCTCGACGCTCCACACGCGCACCGCGGCGGACTCGAAGAGCCGGGTCGCGCAGGCCGCCTTCATGCCCTCGAACTCGGCATCGAGCGGCAGCGACGACCGGTTCCCCGCCTGGAAGTGGAGGTGGTCCGGGGCGGAGGCGCCGCACCGGGGCCCGTTGTAGAGCACCAGGTAGCGGGCGCCGAGGTCGCGGGTGATTTTGAGGAAGGCGGCCAGCGAGTGGCGAATCAACTGGGGCGTGTGCCGCAGGCAGGAAATGGTGAAGTGCTCCGGGAAAATGGGGAACGGGTTGCACAACACGAGGTAGTCCGCTTCGCACGCGAGGCCGCGTTGCGCGGGCGGGAGGTTTTCCAGGCACAGGAAGCACTTGCGCTCCTTGATCGAGGTGGCGTCCACCTTGGCCACGGTCGAAGTCATCCGGCCCGGGTTGAACTGGACCTTGATGTGGAACCGGTCGAAGTCGAACACCCGGGTTTGCACGGTGCGCAGGGTGTCATAACCATTGCGCAGCATTTCCCATACGCCCTTCTGCTGCGCCAGCAGGGCATGCGCCTGGTCGGCCAGGGTGGTTCCGGTGCCAAACCGCGCCAATTCGGCCGGTGAGATGACGATTTGTTCGAGGGATCGGGTCACGGCGGGGCGGGCGGGTTAGCGGCGGGCTTTGCCGGTTTTGCGTTTGCGCGCGGGCGCCTTGCGGGCCGGCCGGGCCGGCGGCTGGGCGGCCTGGTTGAGCCGCTGCCGGGCGATCAGCTCGAAGGTGCGGAGCTTGTCCTTGTAGAAGTTAAACGCATTCTGCCGGGCCACATCAATGCCCGCGTCGGAGTTCCCCTCCCAGCGGCGGCAGAGGTAAATCGGCTCGTAGATGCGCGCGATTTGGTATTCCCGGCTGACCGCCAGCACCGCGGCATAATCTTCGCCATAGCTGACGTTCGGGAACCGAATCTCGCGGATAATCGGCGTGTAGTAGGCGCGCGGGGCGCCCAGGCCGTGGATGCGCAGCGCGTTGTTCCGGCCATTGTCCGGCGTCCATTCCCGGTGGTCAATGACGCCCGGCGGAATCTCCTCCAGGTTGAAGTTGGTCATCCGGTAGGAGCCGATCACCGCGGCGCACTTTTCGCGGTGGAACGCTTCCACGATCTGGCGCAACGTCGTTTCGTCCTTGTAGATGTCATCGCTATCCAGTTGGACGGCGAACCGCCCGCAGGCCGGGTGCATGATCGCCTCGTTCCAGCAGCCGCCGATGAGCAGGTCCTGCCGCTCGGGAATGTGATGCACCATGCGGGGATCCTTCTGGGCGATGCCGCGGAGCAGGTCGGTGGTGCCGTCCGTCGAATGATTGTCCACGACGATCAGGTTAAAGGAGAAGGGGGCCTGCTGCATCAGGACCGAGCGGACGGCGTCGCCGACCGTCTTCACGCGGTTCTTGACGGGGATGATGACGGAGGCTTCATGGACGAAGGCCACCCGGTCCAGGTTCGGAGTCTTGAAGCGGGGCTTGAGCCAGGCGCCGACCCGCTTCAGGTGCTCCGTGGCCGCCTGTTCCATTTCGATTTGGACGGCGCGGTTCTTCGGGTCCACGTAGTCAAACTGTTTCTGGTCGGATTTGCGGACGTCCAGTTCGACCTTGCCGTAGAGGTGCTCGGCGACGCGGGTGAGCGGGCGGAGCCGCGAGACGCCCAGCCACAGCGAATACAGCCCGGCGTGCTGAAAGTTCTGGCGCTGGCGGGCCGCCGCCTTGAACGCTTTGGAATCGAAGAGCAGGACGGAGCCGAAGTTGAAATCGTCGCGAATGCTCCCGGCCTGGTAATCAATCACCGGGTGCGAAACGCGCTGGCCGCCCTGGATGTCGTGGTAGTCTGAATAAACCAGGCCGGCGCCCGTCAACCCGGCCACCGTGAGCATGCGTTCGAGCGCATATTGCCAAAACTCGATCGTGGTGTCGTGGATGAGCAGCAGCGTGTAGGGCGTCCGGGTGTTTTGCGCGATCATGCGCATGGTCCGGCTGGCGTGCAGGGCCCCCACAGCCAGCCGATCACAACCGGCGGGAAGTTTGCCGCCGCTGCCGGCGGTCAGCAGGCAGATGCGCTCGATTACCGGCGATTGCTGCAACTGGTCAAGGGTCCGGCGGGTGTGTTCCTGGCCGCTGTAGGGCAAATAAACAGTAATGGGTTTTGGCATAAATCTTTAAGGTTGTGGTTAATCGTATTCAGTGAATCGCTGCGTCAGCAGAACCGGGCTCGTTTTTTAAACGTGTGCACGCGCCGGAGTGTATCGAAGCCGCCCCCGGCGGCAAGCAAGAAGATGCCCCCGCCGCAAAACCAGTCGCCGCGGGAGGCGGCTCCCCTGCCCGGCTTCGCGCGAGCGGAGCGGCGGCCGGGACGGTGGCGCCCGGAAATGCGCGCGGTTGCCGGGGCGGCGCGGGCAAGGCCCGGGCTTTATTCCGGGGCGGTCCCGGGTTAGGCTTGGCGGAAATGGTCAGCTTGCTTATCGCAACACGGAATGCGCACAAGGTCGGAGAGATTCGGGCGATTTTGGGAGAAGGCGTCCGCTGCCTGACGCTCGATGACTTTCCCGGGGCGCCCGAGGTGGTTGAAGACGCCGAGACCTTTGCGGGGAACGCGGCGCGGAAGGCCGAAGCGCTGGCGCGATGGCTGGCGGAAAGGCCGAACGTGAAGCCCGGCACGGAAACGGGCGAATGGTATGTGTTGGCGGACGATTCCGGCCTGGAAGTGGACGCTTTGCAGGGCGCGCCGGGGGTTCACTCCGCGCGGTTCGCGGCGTTGGACACGGGCCATCCGGGCAATTCGTCGGCGGCGGACAATAACGCCAAGCTGCTGCGCCTGCTGGCGGAAGTTCCGCCGGTGGAGCGAACGGCGCGGTTCCGATGTGTGCTGGCGCTGACCCCGGTGCCCCGCTTCCCGGCGGGAACCGCCGCGGCGCCGGGGCGCGCCGGGGAGATGGTGCTGCGGACGGAGTTGTTTGAAGGCGTTTGCGAGGGGCGGATTGGCCTTGCGCCGCGCGGGCAAGGCGGCTTTGGGTATGATCCCCTGTTTATCCCGGCGGGCCAGGAAGCGACCTTTGCCGAACTGGGCGAAGCGATAAAGAACCGGATGAGCCATCGCAGCCGGGCGCTGGCCTTGCTGGGCGCAAAATTAAGAGATTGAGCCCCGCCCCCCGGGACTGATACCTTTCCCCGAAGCCTGCCCGGTTGCGTGGCGCCCGGCTCCAGTCATCGGCGTCTCCGCGAAGGCATGGCGAATGTAGTCGTACTGAACTCGAGCAAATAATGAACCGGATGTCTCCGCATCGAATCGTCGCGCGGCTGGCGCTGCCCGTGATCCTGGGCCTGTCCCCGGGAATTGCGATGGGCCAGGGAAATGGAATCTTCGCGGATTTCGTCACGAGCAAGGGTAATTTCACCTGCCAACTGGATTACACCAACGCGCCCCGCATGACCGCCAACTTCATCGGGCTGGCCACCGGGCAGCGCGCCTGGCTTGACCTGACAACGGGCCGCGCCCGCACCAACGCGTTCTACAACGGCTTGACGTTCCATCGCATCATCGCCGGTTTTATGAACCAGGGCGGCTCGCCCAACGGGATGGGCACCGACGGCCCCGGCTACGCGTTGAAAAATGAGTTCAGCCCCAAGCTGGTCTTTGACCGTTTCGGAGTGCTGGCGATGGCCAATTCCGGCCCCAATTCCGATGGGGCGCAGTTCTTTATCACCGTCGCGCCGTTCCCCGCGGGGAATAATACCTACAGCATCTTTGGACGGGTGGTGTCGGGGTCCAACGTGGTTTATGCCATCAACCAGGTGCCCACCGGCGCGAACGACGCCCCGCTTACTCCGGTGATCATCCAGCAGGTCAGCATCCGCCGGGTGGGAACCGCCGCGCAAGCCTTCAACATCCACGCCCAGGGCCTGCCGATCGTGACCAATCTGCCGTTGGGAATCGCCGCGCTCCCCGGCCAGGTCAGCCTCACCTTTTCCAACCGGCAGTATGCCGACAACCAGCTTTTCGGGACGGCCAATCTAACGGGAGGGTGGACGGCGAACGCGCTGGGAATCGAAACCGCGGCGCCGGTTACCAACCGCGTCCTGCAGGCGAACGACGCGCCGCGCAAGTTCTTCCGCCTGGCCCAGGTTCAGTATCCCTCCTCCACCTTTGCGCCCAAGACAATGTATGGCCGCACGCTTACGCTTACTTTTACCTCTGCCTTGACGAACACCTTGACTATCGCCTTTGATTCGGCCGGCGGAGGAGAATATACCATTCCGCCCTTCGATCCGGGGACGGTGACGGAGTATAGCTGGACCCAGGAGCCTTATCGCGGCTTTCTCTGGCCCATTTATTTCTCCGGCTTGGTTCCGCTGACCGCCAATCTGGCGTTTACCAGCAATACGAACGGCACCTTCAAGGGCACTTTCTACAGCGATCCCCCTTTCAACGTAAGCGGCAACTTCCACCTGACGGGACCGTAGGAACCACGGTCGCGGCAGCCCGAATCTCCTGCGGGCGCAGATAACCTAAAAGGGGCAGGCTGGCAAAGTGGGCGGGCGGCACGTTCGGAATCATCTGCGCCGGCGCGAGTGAGGTTCGGCATGGCATTCCTTATCGAAAGCCCTGTGGCGGCCGCATTTTTGCGGCGTATGCCCTTGACACGCCGGAACGGCAACGATACCCGTTAGCAGCGTTGCTGGATACTATATCTGGACAAGCATGAAAACTCTCACCTTGGCTGAGGCGCTGGCGGCAGCGAGCGAGACGCGCCACCTGGAAATTGGCGTCGGGGTCCGAAGCGCCGCGCCGCGGGTCTTTCAACAACAGTTTGGCCGGCAAACGGCGGTCATCGTGGCAGACGAGAACACCTTCCGGGCGGCGGGGCAGGCGGTGGCCGAAGCGTTTGGCGCCGCGGGGCATCCGCAGCTCGAGCCGTTTATCTTTCGCGCGCCGGATTTGTATGCCGAGCACCGTTTTGTGGCGGAACTGGAAGCGTCTCTGCGCGGCCACGCGGCCATTCCGGTCGCGGTGGGTTCGGGCACGATTAACGACCTGACCAAGCTGGCCTCCCACCGGACGGGTCGCTCCTATATGAGCGTCGCCACGGCGGCTTCGATGGACGGCTACACCGCTTTCGGAGCCTCGATTACTTACGAGGGCGCCAAGCAAACCTTCCAGTGCCCGGCGCCCGCCGCGGTGGTGGCGGACGTGGAGGTGATTTGCGCCGCGCCGGACCAGATGAATGCCTGGGGATACGCGGACCTCGTCGCCAAGGTTCCCGCCGGCGCGGACTGGATTTTGGCTGACTTCGTGGGGAGCGAGCCGATTCATCCGTCGGCGTGGGCGATGGTGCAGGGGCGGCTGCGCGAGATGGTGTCCGACCCGGCCGGCGTTCGCAGCCGGAACCCGACGGCCGTCGGGAAGCTGGTCGAGGGACTGCTGTTGAGCGGGTTTGCGATGCAGGCGGCCAAGTCCAGCCGCCCGGCCTCGGGCGCCGAACATCAGTTCAGCCACCTGTGGGACATGCAGCACCATACCCACAACGGCAGCGCCCCTTCACATGGCTTCAAGGTCGGCATCGGCACCCTGGCCACCACCGCGCTGCATGAGTGCCTCCTGGCCCAGCCGCTGGAGAAAATGGACGTGGCGCAATGCTGCGCGGCATGGCGGGACGAGGCGGCGTGGGTGGCGTACGCGCGCGAGCAACTGGGCCATAATGAGCTGGGCGATGTCGCGGAGCGGGAATTGCGGGCCAAGCACAGCCGCCCCGAGCAATTGCGGGAGCAGTTGGAAGCGCTGAAAGCCGGCTGGCCGAAATTGCGCGAGCGGCTGCGCGCGCAACTGCTGCCGGTGGCGACCCTGCGCCAGATGCTGCGCGACGCCGGCGCGCCCACCGAACCGGAGCAGATCGGCATCACCCGCGCTCGGCTGCGGCAGAGCTATTGGCAGGCGTTTTGCCTGCGCCGCCGGTTCACGGTGCTGGACCTGGCCGTGCGCACGGGGCGGCTGGCGGGCTGCCTGGAGGAAATCTTTGGCCCGAACGGCCTCTGGCCGATCTCCGCCGCCGGGAGCGCCCCAGCCAGAGAGCAGAACTGAATATACGAGTCGCTTTGGATTGCGACGCGGCGGGGGGCCGCCGAAGAATTCAAGTCGCTCCGGCTTAAGCGAGGCTCAACGCGGAACGCGCAGGCTGCGGCGCAGTAGCCCGTTGTTGGCGATCACCCGGTATTGGTGGGAATCGGTCAGGGCTTCGTGCCAGAATTCACCGCCCGCGCACTGAAGAACCAGCCCGCCCGCGGCGATGTCCCAGGTTTGGATTTCGCGCTCGATATAGGCGTCAAAGCGGCCGCAGGCCACGTAGGTTAAACCCAGCGCTGCGGAGCCCATCATCCGAATCTTGCGCACACGGTGGGCCAGTTTGACGAAGTAGGGCAACGTCGCCACGAGGCTCGACCGGCTCTTGGCAAAACCGATGGAAACGATCGCTTCGCGCAACTGGCGGCGCCGGCTCGCCTGAATGATCTTCCCGTTCAAGCGCGCCGGCTGGCCGCGGATGGCGGTCCACAACTCCCGGCAGAAGGGATCATAGACCACGCCCACCAGCGTATCATAGCCGTCGCGGTAATCAGCCCGGCCCGCGGCGCGCTGCTGCAGCGCGATGGACACGCACGCATGCGGAATGCCATAGGTGAAATTGACCGTGCCATCAATCGGATCCACCACCCAGCGGCGGGCGGCGTCCGCCCGGCCGGCCACTCCTTCTTCGCCAAGCAGGGCAACCTCCGGGAAGGCGCGTTTGAGGGCGCGGGCAATCTGCTTTTGGCAGCGCACGTCCAGCTCCAGCTTGATGTCATGCTGCAAAACAGATTGGGCGCGTTTGGGCGCGTGCAGTTCGCGGCGCAGCAGGTCGCCGGCCGTCAGGGCGGCCCGGGTGGCCGTTATCCGGGCTTGGTTCAGGTTCATCGTTTTGGCGTTTTGGCCCGGCGGTCAGGCTCCGGGAGGAGGCGCGCGCTCTCCCCGGGCTTGCAGGCTGCGCAGCATCGCCAGGCTGATGCCGTCCAGCAGTTTCTGGCAATCAAACTCCGCCGATTTCGAGACCAGGCTGAACGCCCCGCCCCGGGCCGCCTCCGTGGCCCATGACGGAACCCCGTGCTCGTCCGGCTGCCCGGTCAGGATGATGACCTCGGTCGCCGGCCATTGCTGCTTGATGACCGGCAGCAGGGCCAGGCCATTGGCGTCGGGCAGTTTCAGGTCCAGGAGCACTACATCCGGCCGGTCGCAGGCGAAAGCCTGGCGCAGGGTGGCGCCGGAATCAGCCTCGGAAACGAGGTAACGGTCCAGCAGCAGTGCCTTCAACAATTCGCGGATGCCCTCCTCATCATCAACGATGAGGATTCGCCCCTTGGCCGCCTGTCCCGAAGAAGCAGCGGCGGAGGAGGCCATCAGACATCAATCCCGTAGGCTTTGATTTTGTTGTAGAGGGTCTGGCGGCCGATGCCCAGGCGCTTGGCGGTCTCCAGTTTGTTGCCGTTCGTTTCCTTGAGCATCTGGATGATGGCGTTGCGCTCGACTCCCTCCAGCAGCGTGAAATTGGTGTCCGACGAGTCCCCCGCGCCGGGCCGGGCCGTGCTGATGGACAAATCGGCCGCGTCCACCTCGTTGCCTTCGGACAGGAGCACCGCGCGTTGCACCTCGTTTTGCAACTGCCGCACATTGCCCGGCCAGTCGAACGCGGTGAGCCGCTCGATCGCGCTGGCCGTAAAGCCTTTGATGACCCGGTTGGCCTGGGCCGCAAAGCGTTTCAAAAACGCATTGGCCAGCGGCATGATGTCCTCGCGCCGTTCACGCAGCGGCGGGAGATGAACGGAAATGGCGCTGATGCGATAAAACAGGTCCTCGCGCAGTTTGCCGTCGTTGATCGCCTCGCGCGGATCGCGGTTCGTGGCCGCAACCAGCCGGCAGTTGGTCTTGTAGGCCGTTTTGCCGCCCACGGGGCGCACCTCCTGGTCCTGCAAGACCCGCAGCAGCTTGCTTTGGGTGTCAATGGGCATCTCGGAGATTTCGTCCAGCAACAGGGTGCCGCCCTCCGCCAGCCGAAACAGCCCCTCGCGGTCGGTATGCGCGCCGGTGTAGGCGCCTTTGACGGACCCGAACAGCTCGCTTTCGATCAGCTCCCGCGGCAGCGCGGCGCAATTAATCTTGATGATCCGGCCCTTGCTGCGCGGGCTGAAGGTGTGGATGAGATCGGCGATGACTTCCTTGCCGGACCCGCTCTCGCCGGTGATGAGCACGGCCACGTCGCTGGGCGCGATGCGCTCGACCGTGCGGACGACCTCGCGCATGGCGGCGCTGTGGAAAATGGGCGAGGCGCTGCCGCTCATGGTCTCCAGCGCGCGCCGCAGCATGCTGGTTTCCTCGGTCTGGCGGCGGGCCTCCAGGGCATTGGAAACATCGGTCAGCAGTTTCCCGCCATCGAACTGCTCCGTCTTGCGCAGGAAATTAAAGGCGCCCCGCTTGGTCGCCGCGACCGCCCAGGCAACGGCTTCCGTGTCGCTGCGGGGCATGCCGGTCAGCACGATAACCTCGGTTTCAGGCCAGCGTTTCTTGAGGGAGGGCAGCATCTCCAGGCCGTTGGCGTCCTTGAGCTCCACGTCCAGCAGCACGATATCCGGCTGGCCCTGCTCCATGGCCTTCTTGAGCGTCGCGCCGCTTTCGGCTTCGGACAACTCATAGTCGCCCTCCAGAAAGCCCTTCAGCAGCTCGCGGTAGCCCGCATCGTCATCTACGATCAGTATTTTGCCCTTCATAAATCAAATTTGCCGTTCCGGGCGCAGGCTTGCACAAACGCCGCAAAGATCGCCCGGTGTTCGCGGTGGCGCTTCACCAGCCGTTCCGGATGAAACTGCACGCCCAACAGAAACGGCAGCATCCGGGCGGCGCCGGGCTTCAACTCCAGCCCCTCGATGATCCCGTCGCGGCTGGTGGCAGCGACCCGCAAAGGTCCGGCCACCCGCGCCACCGCCTGGTGATGAGTGCTGTTCACGCCTAGACTGTGCCCACCGGTTATCTTGGATAACAGGGATTCCGGTGTCAATAGCACTTCGTGAACAATCTCGCTGCGCTGGTCGAGGCGGCGATGGTTGATCGCCCCGGGCCGCTGGCTCGCAATATCCGCCAGCAGCGTGCCGCCCAGGGCCACGTTGAGGATTTGCAGGCCCCGGCAAATCGCCAGCAACGGCTTGCGCTGGCGGAAGACCTCGTCAATCAACACCAATTCACGCCAGTCGCGCGCCCCGCCATCGGGGGTGAGGGTCACGGTGCGCTGCAGGCCGGGCGGCAGTTTCCGGCCATAAATGCGCGGGTCCACATCGTCGCCGCCCGTCAGCAGGACCCCGTCGCAACACCGCACGCTGGCGGCGATCCACTCCCGCGAGGGCAGCGCGGGCAGGGCCAGCGGCAGCCCCCCGGCGTCGGTCAGGGCCTGTTGATAGGTCTCCGACAGGCTGACCGAAAGGTCCCCGAACTCGTCTCCCTTCTTCTCCACGCTCGGCGAAATAAAAATCAGCGGCGGTCTAGTCATAGGCAATGATTCTGGCCGGAACGGGCCGGGGCGTCAGGCAAAAACATAAACCGCGCTCCCGGGCTGCCGTCGTCATTCGAGGGCGGCCTCGGGAAATCGTTCCCGGATGGACTGCTTCACCCGCGCCTCCTCCTCGGGCCGGAGCAGGCGGCGCTGGATGCGCCGCTGGACCGAATCCAGCAGGGCCAGCCAATCCTCCAGCGGCGGCTCGGGAAGCGCCTGCCACAGCTCATACCGGCGTTCCCGCGCGAAGAAGCGCCATTCGCGGCCCACATGCCGGGCATACACCTGCAGGCGAATCCCCTCCGCCGTGGTGCGCTTCCAACTGATCTCGGCCTTGGCCATGGCGGGGAATCAGGCGGAGCCAACGGGCGGCCGCGCCGCCGGCGGGAGCGGCGGGTTCATGGCAAATCCACGCTGGCCACGGCCATGGCCGCAATGCCCTCCTCCCGCCCCAGAAAGCCGAGGTGCTCATTGGTGGTCGCCTTGACGCCCACTTGCTGAATGTTCAGCTCGAGCGCGGCGGCGATATTGGCCTTCATTTCGCGGATGTGCGGCAGCAACCGGGGGGCCTGGGCGATCACCGTGGCGTCCACATTGACAATCTTCCCGTTGCGAAACCCGACCAGGCGCACCGCTTCATTCAGGAAAAGCCGGCTGGGCGCGCCCTTCCAGCGCGGGTCGGTATTGGGGAACAAATGGCCGATATCCGCCTCCCCCAGCGCGCCGAGCACGGCATCGCAAATCGCGTGCATCAGGGCATCGGCATCGGAATGGCCCTCCAGACCCTTGGGATGGGGGATTTCCACCCCGCCCAGTATGAGTTTCCGTCCCTCGACCAGGGCATGCACATCATAGCCGATGCCAACATGAACCATGCCCGATACCCTAGCACGCCCCCCCGGCCGGGCCAAGGCATTTATCGCCCCGGTTCCCCTGCTTCCAAAACCGGCGCGGGCCGTGTAGCCTGTGGCACCCATGGCTGAACGGCTGCCAATCTACGAACTCGAACAACCGCTCCTGACCGGCTTGCAGGCCGCGGGACGCCTGATCGTGTCCGCGCCCACCGGCTCGGGCAAATCCACCCAGGTCCCCCAGATGCTCCTGGAGCGGGGCGTCCTGGGGGAGGGCCAGGTGGTCATCCTGCAACCGCGGCGGCTGGCGGCGCGGCTGCTGGCGGCGCGGGTCGCCGGGGAGCGGCGGACCCGCCTGGGCGGCGAGGTTGGCTACCAGATCCGCTTCGAAAATGTCACCAGCGCCCGCACCCGCATCCGCTTCGTCACCGAGGGCCTGCTGCTGCGGCAGATGATTCGCGACCCCCAACTGCGCGGCGTGGCGGCGCTCATCTTCGACGAGTTTCACGAGCGCCATCTTTATGGCGACATCACGCTGGCCCGCGCCCTGGCCCTGCAGGAAACCGGGCGGCCGGACCTGAAAATCCTCGTCATGTCCGCCACCCTCGAAACCGCGCCCCTCGAACACTACCTCAAGCCTTGCCGGGTCATCGAATCGCAAGGGCGCGCCTACCCGGTGGACATCGAGTTCGCCGCCGCGCCCGCCTACCTCGATCCGCGCCCCGTTTGGGAGCAGGCCGCGGAAGCCTTTGCCGGCTTCGTCCGCGGCGGCGGGGAGGGCGACGTCTTGATTTTCATGCCGGGCGGCTTCGAAATCAGCCAAACCCTCGAGGCGCTCCGGCGCCGCGCCGAGGCGCGGGGCTTCCGGCTGCTGCCCCTGCACGGCGAATTGCCGCCGCGCGAGCAGGACGCCGCCATGGCGCGCTACGACCAGCGCAAAGTCGTCGTGGCCACCAATGTGGCGGAAACATCCCTGACCATTGACGGCATCCGCTGCGTGATTGACAGCGGGCTGGCGCGCCTGCCCCGCTATGATCCGTACCGCGGCCTCAACACCCTGCTGATCGAGAAGATCAGCCACGCCGCCGCGGACCAGCGCGCGGGCCGCGCCGGACGCACCGCGCCCGGCCTTTGCCTGCGTTTATGGTCGCGGGCGGAACATGCGCACCGCCCGGCGCGGGAACTGCCCGAAGTCAAGCGCCTGGACCTGGCCGAAGTCGTCCTGACCCTGAAAGCCGCCGGCGTCGAAGACCTGCGCGCCTTCCGCTGGTTCGAGCCGCCCGAGGAACAAGCCCTGGCCCACGCCGAGGAATTGCTCACCGACCTGGGCGCGCTCGCGGCGGCCCCCGGCCCGCGCCAACCCGGCGCCCCCGCCCGTCTCACGCCCCTGGGCCGAAAGATGCTCGCCTTCCCGCTGCACCCGCGCTACGCCCGCATGTTGCTGGCGGCGCAGCAATATGGCTGCGTCCACCAGGCCTGCCTGCTGGCCGCCCTGACCCAGGGCCGCGACCTGCTTTTGCGCCACGCGGACGCCGAGATCGCGCGCCGCCGCGAGGAACTGCCGGGCGTCAGCGCCGGCAGCGATTTCTGGCTGCTCCGGAGCGTCTGGCAGCACGTCTCCGCCCGGGATTTCCACCCCGAAACCTGCCGCCGCCTGGGCGTCCACGCCGCCGCGGCCCGGCAAATCGGCCCGCTCTTCGAGCAGTTCCTGGACCTCGCCCGGCGCGAGGGCCTCGACGCCGCCCCGCGCCCCGTGGCGGACGCCGCCCTGCAAAAGTGCCTTCTGCTCGGGTTCAGCGACCGCGTGGCCCGCCGCCTGGATGGCGGCACGCTCCGCTGCGAATTGGTGCATGGCCGCCGCGGCCAACTGGCCCGGGACAGCGTGGTCCGGCAAAGCCCGCTGCTCGTGGCGGCGGAAGTCCGCGAGGTGGAAGGCCCGGACCAGAGCGTGCAAACGCGGCTCAGCCTGGCCACGGCGATCGAGGAGGACTGGCTGCGGGAACTCTTCCCCGACGCCCTCGCCCCGGCGCTGCGCGTCTTTTATGACCCGGCCGCGAAGCGCGTCTATGCCGAGGAACAACTCCACTTTCGCGGCCTGTCCATCGGCGCGCGCCGGGTCGAGCCGCCCCCGGCCGAGGCCGCCGCCCGGTTGCTGGCCGACGAAGTGCTGGCGGGCCGGCTGGAACTCCATGACTGGGACGAGGCGGTCGAACAATGGGTGCTCCGGCTCAACCGGCTGGCCCAATGGTGCCCGGAACTCGCCCTGCCGCCCCTCGGCGAAGCCGAACGCCGCCACCTCGTCGAGCAAATCTGCCACGGCTCTTTCAGCGGCCGGGAACTCAAAAACAAGCCCGTCCGGAAGCTCGTGCAGGGCTGGCTCAGCGCCGCCCAGCAGGCCCTGCTGTCGAAACACGCCCCGGAACGGCTCACCCTGGCCAATGGCCGCGCGCCGAAAGTCATCTACGACGCCGCCAACCCGCCCCACATTGCCCTGCGCATCCAGCAGTTATACGGGGTCAACGCCACACCCCGCATCGCAATGGGGCGCGTGCCCGTGCTGGTTCACATCCTGGCCCCCAGCCAGCGCCCGGTGCAAATCACGCAGGACCTCGCCGGCTTCTGGCGGGAGCACTACCCCCGGATAAAACAAGAACTCCAACGCAAATACCCCCGGCACGAATGGCGTTGAGCGCCCGGCTTCCGATGGCCGGGCCGGCCGCGGTCACCCCCGCCCCGGCATCGCCTGCGAAAAGCGGATCAATACAGGTTGTTGTAGATGGAGTACTGCCCCGACAGGAAAACCAGTCTGGCCCAGTAATACAGGATCAGCGCCGAGCCAGTCACGCCAAGCAGGGCCAGGCCGATTCCCCATCGCAAATAAACCACCGCCGGATTCCATTCCCGGGTGCGATAAGGCCGCATGCAAACCCAGTAAGCGAGCACGCCCAGGCCAAGGGAAAAGCCAATCACCGGCAGGAGGCTGAATATCCCCCAGACAAACGTGGCCAACGACCGCCGCATCAGCCAGATGCGAAGCGCGGGTCCCGTGAGTGGTTGGCGCGCCTTCGGGCGGGCCGGATTCACCAACCGCCGGAACAGCCATCCCCGGCGCCCGGAGGCTTTCCCATCTCGATTGTCATGAGAGAGCGCGTTCATGGCGGGGATTCCGGGGTTGATGGGTCTGCGGTTCCCCGCACCTGGGGAGGGTCATTGGCGGCCGGCGGGGCGGCGGGAAGGGAGTTCTCCGAACCCGTCCGCTCGTGGTCTTCCCGAACCCGCCCCTCTCCCGCCGGCGGCGCGCCCTCCGCCGTTGCGGAAACGGGGGAAGGGGGGCGGAGGCCCCGGCTCTCGCCGGGCGCTTCCACGGCGGAAGACGCGGGGCGGGCGGTTGCCTGGAGGCGGAGGATTTGCTTCCGCTCCAGCAGCCGCACCTCGCGTTCGAGGTGGTCGAGCGTGCGGAGATTGCCGGCCACGTAGATCATCAGGATGGCCAGGAGAGCCAGGATGACGATCACCGCCACGCCGGACTCGCGGCGGCTGGAACGAATGCGATGGACGGAAGGCAGCTTCATGGGGCGGCGGGTTTTTCGGGAACCGCAAGGAAGGTGAACAGCGGGCGGATGCGGCCCGGCTTGACGCTGCCGCTCGGGCGCGGCCGCAGCTCCAGTTCCCAGCGCCAGGCAACCACCCGCTCGCGCGGGTCAGCGGCCATGACGGAACTCTCCACATGGCGCAGCAGGCATACCCACCCGCCCCCGCCGGACTGCCGAAAGACGGCGTTGGTGGCGAAACGGTAGGCGACGCTCCGCGCCGGCCTTTCCAGGTAAAGAAACTGTCCGTCCTCCGTGGTTTCCAGCCGCGGCGGGGCGGTTGCCGACCGCACATCGGCGCGCCAGCGTTCGCCGGCATGGAGAGCGCTGGTGATTTCGTCGGCGTTGCGGCGCAGGGCAATCGAACGGTCCAGGCCCCGATACAGGGCGAGGTAGCCGGCGCCGAGCACGCCCCCCAGCACGGCAATATAAACCAGCGCCTCGATCAGCAGGTAGGCGGCCCGGCCCGCGCGGCGGGCCCCGGATCGGCATGCGCAACCGGTTTTCATGGGAAAACGGCCTCCCGGACGACGGATCCGCCATGCTTTTTGGGCTCGGGCCGCCATTGCAGCCGCAGCTTCCCCGGCTGGACGGTCAGGATGAAGCGCCCCGCGGGCAGGTTGGTGGCGGCGCGGGCGTGAACCGGATAATCATAAGTGCCGGGGCCGAAGGCGCGCCCGCCGCCGGCCAGCAGGACTTCCATTTCGCCGTCCACGATTTCAAGGGCGACGGCGCGCTGGTAGCAGGCGCGGGCCAGCCGGTGTTCCGCGGCAAACGCATACGCCAGCGGCAGCAGCGTCCCCATCAGGATCGCCAGCGCCACGAGCAACTCCGTCATCAGCGCGCCGCGCTGCCGCCCACGCCGGGGCGGGCGGAACCCGTGAACCAGGGATGCGGTGATTACCATAAACAACCCGTGTTGATGATTTGGACGATGACCAGAAAGATGCCGATCGCGAAGCCGCCCACCACCAGGCCGCTGACCAGGACCAGGCCCGTGGTGAGAACCTGGGCGGCCGCCTGCTCCCACTGAAACGCCCGCGCGTCCAGCGCCTCGTGCCAGCCGCCCAACGCCCGGACAAAACCCGCCCCGCGCCGCAGCGCATGGGCCAGCCGCCAATGCAGTTCCGGGGTGTTGTCCATCGCGCGCAAAGCCTCGGGCAGGCTGACCCCCTGCTGCAACCGGGCGCAAACCCGCTGTCCGCGGCGGATGAAGGTCTGGTTGGCGGTGGACTCCGCCGCCAGGCGGACGGCTTCCGCCTCCGGCGCCCCGGCGTCAAGCAGCAGGGCCAGCATGGCCGAAAAATCGCGGCGGAGGCGGTGATTTCGCCACGGCAGCCGCGCCAAAAACCCGTCCTGCAGGCCGGGCGCCAGGCGATGAATCCAGCCGTGCAGCCGCGGCCCGCCCAGGTAAGCCAGCGTCACTCCCCACAGAATGGCCAGCACGCCGAGCTGAATCGCCAGCAGCGCCGGGCTGTCGTTAAAAATCAGGCGCGTGAACGCGGGCAGGCTCATCCCCTCCTCCAGGCTGGCATAGATGGCCATGAACTGGGGCAGGAGAGCTTTTTTAAGCCAGAAAAGGATGATGAACAGGCCCGGGGTGATCGCAAAAACCGCGAGCAGGAGATAATTAAGCGCACCGCGCACCTGGGAGACACTGTCCCGCAGAAGCCAGCGGCAGGCGGGGAAAACCTTTTGCACCTCGCCAATGCGCTCGCCGATCCGCAGCATGGCGCAGACCTGCGGGGGCAACAACCGCGGCACCCGTTCCAGCGCCTCGCTGAGCCGCAGCCCCTGTTCGATATGGGCCGCCAGCCAATGAAAGCGCACCCCCAGGGAACGATCGCGGCTGGCCGACGCACTGGCTATCACCGCCTCCGGCGCCTGCCCTTCCTTTATCCCCAGCTCCAGCAGGTTCAGGAACATCCGGGCCCGCTCATTGCGCCGCAGGGGCAGGGTTAAGAGCACGTAGATCGCGTAAGCAATGCCGACGGCGGGCGCCAGGCCGATCACCAGATAGGCCAGCAAAGTCATGATCCCCGCGCCCAGGTCCGGAAGCAGGGCGGCCAGAAGCAGTGGGACATCGTTCACGCTCATAACCGATCCCTTTAGAAAGAGCCCACCAAGTACAAAAAGTCCCCTAACCGAGTCAGCCAGATCACCCCCGGGGCGGCTTGCCAGAGCACCATCAGACCCAACAGCACGATGGCAACCGGCAACGCCCCGTACAGCATCATCTCGATGCGATAGGAAGCGCGCGCCCGGTAGAGATCCGCCGCCTGCTGGAAGCCCGCCGCCACGTCCTCGCCGCTCCGCTGCACCAGCCACAGGAACAACGGCGGAAAGGGGCGATTCTCCGCATCCCAATCCGCGGGTTTGCCCTGGCCGGCCTCCAGCCGCCGCCGCCAGCGGGCAAGGGGAGCGGCCGCCGGGGTATGGCTCTCGAGCGCCTCCGCCAGGGCCAGGGCTTCGGGCAAAGTCGCGCCGTTCTTGAGCATCAAGGCGATCGCCGAAGCCAGTTGCGCCAGGCTGGCTTCGCGAAAGGCCGGCAGCCGCCAGCGCAGCCGCGCGCGGCAAGCCGGCAGGGTTGCCGCCACCACGCCCGCCAGCGCCCCCAGCGCCAGGGCGATGGGCGGGAACCAAATCAGGATCTCCACGGGCCACTGGCCAAACAGGCGCCAGCGACCGCCCCACTCTAGCAGCTCTGGCGCCCCGCGGATTTCCGCCAGAAACCACTTCAGGATCAGCGTTAAAACCAGCGTCAATCCCAGCGCCACGACCAGGACGATCAGCGGGTACAGCAGCAATCCTTTGAGGCGCGCCCAAAGCGTGTTGTGGCGGTGGTAATGGTCCGCCAGCAAGAGCAGCACCCCGGGCAGATCGTTGCCGCGGACGCCGATCGTCACCATCCGGCGGTAGAGTTCCGGCAGGGCGCGGCGGGACAGGGCGTCCGGCAGGGGCGCGCCCCCGGCCAGGTCCGCCTCCAGGCGCTGCAACTCGTCGCGCAGCGGCCCCTTGCGCATCCCGGCGCACAACTGCCGCAGCGCCCCCTCCAGCGGAATATCCTCGCGGAGCATCGCCGCCAGTTGCTGATTGAAAAAGGCAAATTCGTCGTGCTTCATGACCCGCTATAACGCCATTCGCATCATCGTCAGAGTTTGACCGGGCAACCGGGAAATCGTCACGCGCGTCACCTCCACAAACCGTAGCACACGGAGCGCAAGCGGGAAAACCGGATCCGGCGGCCATGCGCCCTCCCGTCCTCCCGCGCTCGCCCGCGGGCGCCGGGACGCCCGCGCGGGCCGATGCCGTCGGCGGAGGCGTCCGGCCTATCCGCCCGCCGCCGGCCGGGCAAAGAACTTTTCGGCAGCCGCGCAGGTGGCCGCGCTTAATTCATCGAGCGAACAGCCTTTCACCTGCGCGACGGCCGCGGCGATCTCCCGCACGTAGGCGGGCTCGCAGCGTTTGCCCCGGTAAGGCATGGGCGCCAGAAACGGGCAGTCGGTTTCCAGCATGAACTGGCCGAGCGGCGTCGCCGCCAGCGTTTCGCGGACGAGCGGCGCGTTCTTATAGGTCACGATCCCGGTGAAGCTGACCAGGCATCCCAGGTCCGCGATGCGCCGCCCAGCCGCCGCGTCTTCGGCAAAGCAGTGGAACACCCCGCGCACCCGGCCGGCAAACGGCCGCACCAGGGCCAGCGTATCTTCCAGCGAACTGCGCTGGTGAATGATGCAACCCAGCCCCGTTTCAGCCGCCACTTCCAGGTGCTGCCGAAACAAATCCGCCTGCCGGGCCTTGTCCCGGGCCTCCGCCCCCGCCGGGGCCCCCTCCGGGCGGCGCGGCAGACGGTAGTAATCCAGTCCCGTCTCCCCCAGCGCGACCACCTTGCGGTGCCCGGCCAGCTCGCGCAAGGCCGGCCGAAAATCCTCCGGCGCTTCCGCCGCCTGCGAGGGATGCCACCCCACCGCCGCATATACCTGCGGATACCGCTCCGCCAGCTCCACCGCGCGCTCGCTGCTGGCCTGATCGGTGCCAATGGTAATAATCCGGCCAATCCCCGCCGCCTCCGCCCGCGCAATGACCTGGGGCAGGTCTTCCGCAAACTCACGACGCCCCAAATGGGCGTGAGTATCATAGAATACAGCCATACCAGCCCAGTTTGGCCCGCAACGCCCGCTACCGCAACAGCGCAAATATCCCGCCTCAAAAAACCCCGCCACCCCCCTTTCCCCCACCCTGTCCCGGCGATTTCCAGCGCCGCAGGAACGCCCGCCAGCCCGGCGCGCGAGCTTCAAGCCCCTCGAAGCCTTCCAACTCCAATAAGCAGTCAATCCGCCCCTCCACCCTCCTGACAGGGGTAAAATACCCTGCCAAAGCGCCGTGTACAAGGGGTGTACAAGGGATGCTCACCGGATGCTCATCAAATTTTCCGACGTACACCCGGTGGGCATCCCTTGTACACCCCTTGTACACGGCTATTTGGCAGCCATAATATGGCTATAAACAGGGGAAATTGGGCGGAAAACGTGGTTGGGCGGGTTGGGAAGCGAGGGGTGGGGGTGCAGGCTGCTTAAGTGTCCAATAATTGGACAGTCCGGGCTGGAAACGCTTTGGCGGGGTGGGAGGCCGGTTATTTGTGGCGGGGAAAGCTTTGCCTTGACAGCCGGGGTGCTTTTGCTAGCCTGTCAGGGCTTCGAGAAACCATGTCAACAAAACGCACCGTGAGCCAAAGCCCTCCGCGCCCGCGCCCAACCGCCCAACGGAAGAAGTCCGCGGCCAGCCCGGCTTTGCCGCCCCTGGTGCGCGATATCTTTGCCCGCACCCGCACGGCCGCTTTCCGGCGGTATTTGCGGGAACTGCTGCTCGAGTTGTGCCGGATTGATACCACTCCCAATCCAAAGGTTGCGCAGATGCAGGCGGCGGAGGCGGCTTGTTTTCGCATTCTCGAGCGCGAGCTGGGCGGCCTGGCTTTTGCCGATGCGCGCCTCGAACGCCGGCCGATCAATCCGGGCATTCAAGCGCATCCGAACTATTCGCTGCTGCATTTCACCAAGACCCCCCGGCGGCCGCAGGGCTTGTCGCCGGAAGCGACGTATGCCAACCGGAGCAACCTGCTTTATTTTGTTCCCGGCGGCGGCGGGGGCGCCGGCGGGGGCCAGTCCGTGGCCCTCAACGCCCATATAGATGTCGTGGCGCCTTATTTTCCCCCGCGGGTCCAGGACGACACGGTTTATGGCCGCGGCGCGTGCGATGACAAGGGCCCGCTGGTGGGCATCGTCGCCGCGCTCAAAGTGCTTTCCGAAGTCCTGGCCCGCGCCGGGCGGCGGCTGAACCGCAACGTGCTGGCGATGCTGGTGGTCGAGGAGGAAACGGGCGGCAACGGGTCGCTCTCGCTCGCCGTGGATCGGGAGTTGCGGAAGTTTTACGACAGCATTCTCGTGGCCGAGTGCACCGATTTGAAGATTCACCCGGCCAACCGCGGCGCGGTGTGGTATCGGGCCGTTTTGAACGCGCCGCCGGGGGTTTCGGCGTTCGAGATGTTTGCGTTCGTCAACGAGGAGCTGGAGAAAGAAGGCGCCGCCCTCCGCGCCGAGAGCCGCCACCCGCTCTTCCCGCAGCGGCCGGTGCAGACGTGCCACGGCATGATCGGCCCTTTTGGCGAGCACCCGAGCCGGATTTGCGGCGAGGTCAGCTTCGCCATCCGCTTTGACCGCGCGCCGGATCGCCCGACGGAATTGCTGGTGGAGGACTGCCTGGAGGCCGGGTTGGCGGGCTACCTGGGCCTGTATGGGGACAAGACCCGGGTGACGGATCCGGCGACCGGCAAGCCGATGGTGGCGCGCCATTACGATTGGCGGCGGGAGAGCGATGGTTTCCGGGTGGACGTGCATGGCGCGACCGGCCACATGGGCGCCATTCGCGAGCGCGACGGGGCCATCACGAAGATGGCCCACCTGGTTCGGAGCCTCGTGTTTTCGCGGGCGAAGCTGGAGGCCCGCGCCCAGGGGCGCGTGGCTTTCGAGCTCGCCCGCCCGGCGCACGGCGAGGGGCTGCCGCCCGGCGCGGCGCTCGTGCTGGAGGGGGGCCAGGGGTTTATTCCCACGCACGGCATCACGGAAGTCATGGAACGGCTCCGCCAAGCGGCCCAGCGCGGGGCGGGCAATTACCTCCGCCGCATCGGACGGTTCGAGCGCGGCGAGGACGTGGTCACGGTCGCCTACGAGAAGCTGCATAACGTGGCGTTCGATGGCGACCCGGATTCCCGGTCGGTTCGCCACGCGGTGGCGGCGGCGAAGCTGGGGGGCTTTTGGCGGGACGAGCCCATCCTGGGCTGGACGGTTTCCTGCGATGCGCGCCTGTTCGCCACTGAATACCCGGAGCTGGAGGTGCTGACCTTTGGCCCGGGGCAACTGGCTTTCGCCCACTCCGACGAGGAGCAAATCCGGCTGGAGGACCTCCGCGCCGCCGTCGAGTTCCTGGCGATCTTTATTCTGCGGCAGACGGGAACGCTCGCGTAATCACTATGAAAACCCAACTCAGACTCGGTGTCATCGGCTCCGGCTCGGTCGTCCGTGAGATTTATCAATACCTGTATTTCCGCAGCCAGTATTCCCCGCTGCTGGACGTTTGCGCCGTGGCCGATCCCAACGAGCCGTATCGCAACTGGTTTGGCAACCTGGCCGGCATTCCCGCGGAACGGCGCTTTGCCGACCATCGCGAGCTGCTGGCCAAGGTCGAGCTGGACGCCGTTCAGGTCAACACCCCCGACCACCTGCACTGCGCGCCGACGGTGGACGCGCTGCGCGCCGGGCTGGATGTGGTGGTGCCCAAGCCGACGGCCGCCACGGTGCGGGACGCCCACGCGATGATCGCGGCGGCGCGGGAGTCGGGGCGGTTCCTGGGCATTGATTTCCACAAGCGCGAAGACCCGCGCATCAAGGAAGCCGAGGCGCGGTTCCAGCGGGGCCGCTACGGCACGTTCCAAACCGCGGTCTTCTACATGCTGGACAAGCTGTGGGTGGCGGACCCCAATCATTCCCCGCGGTTTTTTGCCTCGGCGGACTTTGCCGAGAAGAACACGCCGGTATCGTTCCTCACGGTGCACATGGCCGACGCGCTGATGAAGATCGTCAACCTCATCCCCGTCCAGGTCCGGGCCACCGGCTATTCCCAGAAGCTGCCCGCGCTCAAGCCCATCCCGGTCAACGGCTACGACCTGGTGGATACGGAGATCCGGTTCACGACCGGGGCCCAGGCGCATATCATCACCGGCTGGGCCGTGCCCAATTCCGCGGAATCCGTCACGGTTCAATCCGGGCGCATCCTCTGCTCCGAGGGGCTGATGGACCTGGGGCTGGGCACGCCCGGGCTGCGGGAAGTTCACGCGGACGGGCTGACGGAGGTCAATCCCCTGTTCCGTAATTTCGAGAAAGACAACACCGTGACGGGCTACGGCATCAGCAGCCCCGGGCGGTTGTACCAGCAAATCCTGGCGCTGCGCAATGGCCGGTGCTCCGACGCCGAGCGTGCGGCGGCGTTTCACCCGATGACCCTCGGTTTTTACACCACCCTGGTCCTCGAGGGGGCCGAAAAAAGCCTGGCCACCGGCGCGAAATCGCCGGAGGGGGTCACGCATGGCCCGGTGGTGGATCTGCGCCGGCTGGCCGCCGAGCAGCTTGGGGCTTCCGTAGCCGCGGCCTACGGGCTTCAGTAGCCGGCGGGGCTGCGGCCGCCCGCGGGGCGTTGTCCGGGGCGCCCGGGAGCGGGGGGCGGGGCTTACTTCGCGGCGGCGTTATCGGCCGGCGGGGCGTTTTTGAGGAACTTCAGGTCTTCCTTGTGGGGGTTGCACTTTTCGCAGGATTTGCCCTGTTTATGGGCGATGATGCAGCATTTATTCCGGCACTCCCGGCCTTCGGCGGCGGCCTTTTCGCAGCACGTCAGCTTGCGGGGGGCCGCCTCCGCGGCCAGGGCGGAGCCGGCCAGCAACCCGCCCATACAACCCGCCAGAACCCAGATTTTAATCCGTCTCATAAAAGTCAATACGCTGATGGTTCCATCGCCGCCCGCGCGGCCCGCGGCCCGGGGCGCGGCCACCGGAGCATTTCATCATCAGACGGGGATTGTCGAGGGGGAATTCACGGGCCGGCGCGGAAAAGTCACAGATTCAACTTGCTGGCGCGGGGGCGGTTGGTAGGCTATGGGGCGTGCGGCAGTCCCGACCGCCGCGCGGACCTATGCAACGAAGCACCGAATTGGGCTACAACTCGAAGGTAGAGGGCGACGTCATCGTCACCCGCCGTTCGGCGGCGTTGAACTGGCTGCGCCGGGGGCTGGAGGGGGGGATGAACTGGGGGCGTAAGAATTCGCTGTGGCCGATGCCGATGGGGCTGGCGTGCTGCGCCATCGAGCTGATGGGCACCGGGGCCAGCCGCTACGACATCTCGCGCTTTGGGGCCGAGGTGATGCGGTTCTCGCCCCGGCAATCGGACGTGATGATTGTCTCGGGCACGGTGACGTATAAAATGGCGCGGGTGGTTCAGCGGCTCTTCGAGCAGATGCCCGAGCCCAAGTGGGTGATTGCCATGGGCGCGTGCGCCTCCACCGGGGGGATGTACCGCAGCTACGCCGTGTTGCAGGGGATAGACCGGCTGCTGCCGGTGGATGTGTATGTGGGGGGCTGCCCGCCCCGCCCGGAGGCGCTGCTGGACGCGCTGATGAAACTGCAGGATAAAGTGGCCGGCGAACCGTCGCTGGCCACGCTGAAGCGAGTGGCATGACGGCGCGGGAACTGGCACTGCAACTGGGAGCCCAATTCCCCGGCCTGGTCTCCGCGCCGGCGGAGTTCCGGGGTGAAATCACGCTGCGGGTGGCGGAGGCGGAGCGGATGCCCGAGGTGTGCGCCGCGGCCAAGGCGGAACTGGGCTTTGATTACCTGGTGGACATGACCAGCGTGGATAACTACGGCCAGGACCCGCGTTTCACCGTGGTGTATCATCTTTACTCCTACCGCCACCATTGCTGGCTGCGGCTGAAGACCGCGGTGAGCGAGGAACAGAGCGAACTGCCCACCGTCACCGGCGTCTGGCGGACGGCGGACTGGCATGAGCGGGAGATTTACGACATGATGGGCCTGCGCTTCCGCGGGCACCCCGACCTGCGGCGCATCCTGATGTGGGAGGGCTACCCTTATTTCCCGCTGCGCAAGGATTTCCCCCTGGCCGGCCGGCCCAGCGACGTGCCGGAGGTGGCCTTTACCGGCGCCGCGCCGCTGGAGGGCGGGCCGTTTGTGACGACGGCGGGGGGCGCGGATGCGGCCGCGCGCGAACCCCGGGCGCGCACCCCGGAAAGCGAGCCGCCCAGGGATTAAACATGGCCGAGGCGCACGAGCTTAAGTTCAAGGACACGGCCGCGCGGGCGGCCGCGGCCGCGGCGTGTTCCGCCCCGCCGCCTGCCGAGGCGGAACCGGGGGATCTGGCCGGGGACAGGATGGTTCTGAACGTGGGGCCTTCGCACCCGGCCACGCACGGGGTGCTGCGCCTGGTGATCGAACTGGACGGCGAGCGGATTACCCGGGTGCGGCCCGAGATCGGCTACCTGCACCGCGGCGACGAGAAGATCGCCGAGAATTGCACCTACACCCAGTTCATTCCCTACACGGACCGGCTGGATTACCTGGCGCCGATGGCCAACAACGTCGCCTACGCGCTGGCGGTCGAGAAACTGCTGGGCCTGGAGCGGCAACTGCCGCCGCGCTGCCAGTATATCCGCGTGATCTGCGCCGAGCTGGCGCGCCTTTCGTCGCATTTGCTGGGCATCGGCTGCTACGCGATGGACTGCGGGGCGATGACGGTCTTCCTCCATACCTTCACCGAGCGCGAAAAGATTTACAACCTGTGCGAGTCGCTGACGGGGGCGCGGTTCACCACCACCTATACGCGCATTGGGGGGCTGGCGCGCGATCTGCCGCCCGGGTGGGTCGAGCAGTGCCGGCAGTTCCTTGACGAGGTGGTGGTGAATATCGAGGAGACGGAGACGTTCCTGACCCGCAACCGCATTTTTATGGACCGGACGCAGGGAGTGGGAGTGATCCCGCGGGAGGTGGCCATAGATTACGGGCTGACCGGCCCCAACCTGCGCGCCAGCGGCGTGGCGCACGATTTGCGCAAGGCGCACCCGTACCTGGTGTATGACCAACTGCAATTTGAAGTGCCGGTGGGCACCCGGGGCGATTGCTACGATCGCTACCGGGTGCGCATGGAGGAGATGCGCCAGAGCGTGCGGATCGTGCGCCAGTGCCTGGACCAGTTGCCGGACGGCCCCGTCAACGCCCCCGCGGCCAAGGTCCTCCTGCCGCCCAAAGCCCGGGTGCTGACGAAAATGGAGGAATTGATACACCAGTTCATGAACGTGACCCAGGGGGTGAACGCCCCGCCGGGCGAGGTCTATTTCGCGCATGAGAACCCGAAGGGCGAGCTGGGCTTCTACCTGGACAGCCGGGGCGGCGGCACGCCTTACCGGTTGAAAATCCGCTCCCCGTCCTTCGTGAACCTGAGCATCTTATCCTGGCTGCTGCCGGGCCACCTGCTGGGGGACATCGTGGCGGTGCTAGGGTCCTTTGATTTCGTAATGGGAGAGTGTGACCGATGAGTGAGATTCGTCCCCTGGAACCCATTCCCAGCCCGCTGCGGGAGCAGCCGGACTTTGCGGTGCCGCCCGCCCTGGCCGCCGAGCTGGACGCGGTGATCGCGCGGTATCCCCAGGCCCGCAGCGCATCGCTGATGCTGCTGCACGCGATCCAGGAGCAGTTTGGCTATATCTCCCGGCAAGCGGTGGAATGGGTGGCGGCCCGGCTGGGGCTGCCGCCCCTCAACATCTACGAACTGGTGACTTTCTACCCGATGTTCCACGCGGCGCCGGTGGGGAAGTATCATCTCAAGATCTGCCGCACGCTGAGCTGCGCGCTGGGCGGCTCGCACCAACTGCACGAGCTTTGCTGCACCCGGCTGGGCCTGGATCCGCGCCAGCACGGGCCGCAAACCACGAAGGATGGCAAGTTCACGGTCGAGTTCGTGGAGTGCCTGGCCGGATGCGGCGCCGCGCCGGTGATGATGGTCAACGACGCCTTTCACGAAGGCGTCACGCCGCGGCGGGCGGAGGAGATTCTGGGAGGGTGCTCATGAGGACGCGTTGCGCTGCCAGCCGGATTCACCGCGGGGCGCGGGGAGGGTGGCTGCCCGACATGGATTTGAACCATGACAAACAGATCCAGAGTCTGCTGTGCTACCGTTACACCATCGGGCAAACCGAAATCGGGGACAACTTAGCGATTTCCCCAAAAGAGTCAAGCACCTGAAATGCCGCAGGAATACCGCCAGATTTTGCAGCACATTGACCAGCCCGGCTACACGCCCGCGCTGGAGTGCTACCTGCGGCATGGCGGCTACGCGGTCTTGCGCCAGGCGCTGGCGCTGCCGCCCCGGACGCTGCCGGGCGGCCAGGTGCTCAGCGGCCCGGAGCAATTGCGCCAGGAAGTCATGGTGTCGGGGCTGCGGGGCCGGGGCGGAGCCGGGTTCTCCTGCGGGCTCAAGTGGTCGTTCGTGGACCGCAAGAGCGGCAAACCGATCTACCTGATTTGCAACGCGGACGAATCCGAGCCGGGCACGTTCAAGGACAAGCAGATTATCTATAAAGACCCGCACCAGATGCTGGAGGGCATGATCATCGCCAGCTACGCGAACGATGTGCACCTGGCGTTTATTTACATCCGGGGCGAGTTTGTCGAAGGGGCGCGGATTCTCAACCGCGCGCTCCAGGAGGCCCGGGCGAAGGGGTTTCTGGGGCGGAATATCCTGGGGTCGGGCTACGACCTGGAGATTCACGTGCATCGCGGCGCCGGCGCGTATATTTGCGGCGAGGAGACCGGGCTGATCGAATCGCTGGAAGGCAAGCGCGCCTATCCGCGCATCAAGCCGCCCTACTTCCCCGCCGTGCTGGGGCTTTACCAATGCCCGACGATTGTCAACAACGTCGAGACGCTCTGCGCGGTGAAGCATATTGTCGCGCGGGGCGGCGCGGAATACGCCCGCCTGGGCACCCCCAACAACACCGGCACCCGCATCGTCAGCATCAGCGGCCACGTCCGCCGGCCGGGCTATTACGAGATCGAGGTCGGCAAGGTGACGCTGGGCGAGCTCATCCACGACCCGGCGTTTGGCGGCGGCCTGCGCGAGGGCCGGCAGCTCAAAGCGATCATCCCGGGCGGGTCGTCGGCCAAGGTCTTCAAGGCGGGGGAAACGTTCAAGCTCAAGCGCCGGGGCCCTGACGGCAAGGAGAGCGTGCAGGAAGTGGCGCTGCTGGATTTGCCCTACGACTTCGATTCGCTGATTGCCGCGGGCAGCATGTCGGGCTCGGGGGCGATTATTGTGCTGGACGACTCCACGGATATCGTGGCGGCGCTGGCGAACATCGCCGACTTCTACGCCCATGAAAGCTGCGGCCAGTGCACGCCCTGCCGGGAAGGCTCGCTGTGGATGGCCAAGGCCCTGCGCCGCCTCACGCACGGGGAAGGCCGCCCGGAGGACGCGGATTACCTGGCCCACATCGCCGACAACATCCCCGGCGGGCGAACGATTTGCGCCTTTGGCGAAGCCTGCGCCTGGCCCGTGCAGAGCTTCGTCGCCAAGTTCCGGGACGAATTCATCGCCCGCGGCGCGGCGGATGCGAAACGCCGGGCCGCCAGCGGGCGGGAAACGGCTGCGCCCTCCGGGCCGCCGCACCCCGCGACCGCGGCCGCGCTGGCCCAAACCCCGGCCGAATGACCATGTCCACCGCCAACCCCACGCCATCCCCGTCAACGCCGCCGCCCGCGGACACCCTCCAGGTGCGGGTCAACGGCAAAGCGGTGGAAGTGCCCCGGACGATGCCGGACCCGGTTTCCGGCAAGCCGGTGCCAACCACGATGATCCAGGCCTGCTTTACGGCGGGGGTCATGGTCCCGCACTATTGCTACCACCCGAAGCTGCCGGTGGCGGGCAACTGCCGCATGTGCCTGGTCGAGTTTGGCACGCCGGCCCTGGGCCCGGATCGCAAGCCGATCCTGAACCCGGACGGCGCGCCGCGCATCACCAAATCGCCGCGCCCCGCCATCGCCTGCGCCACGCCGGTCTCCCCGGGCATGGAAATCTACACCGACACGCCCGCCGTGAAGCAAATGCGCGAAAGCGTGCTGGAGTTCCTGCTTATCAATCATCCGCTCGATTGCCCGATCTGCGACAAGGCCGGCGAATGCAAGCTGCAGGAATACTCGGAGGACCACGGCGAAGCGCAGAGCCGCTTCGTCGAACCCAAGGTGCATAAGCCCAAACGCGTGGACCTGGGCCCGCGCATCGTGCTGGACGACGAGCGCTGCATTCTATGCACGCGCTGCATCCGGTTTACGCGGGACATTGTGGGCGACGACGCGCTGGGCCTCGTCAACCGCGGCAGCTACAGCACGCTCACGGCTTACCCCGGCCGGCCGTTCGACAACAATTACACCCTCAACACGGTGGATATTTGCCCCGTGGGCGCGCTCACCTCCAAGGATTTCCGCTTCCAGATGCGTGTCTGGTTCCTCAAGGAAACCCCGAGCCTTTGCACCAGTTGCGCCACCGGCTGCAACATCGTCATCGGCTCGCGCGAAGACCGGATCTACCGCTACGAACCGCGCGAGAACGAGGCCGTCAATGCCTGCTGGATGTGCGATTACGGCCGGCTGAACTACGCGTGGATCGGGCGGGCGGATCGCCTGACGGAAATCCGCGGCCCGCAGGCCGCCGGCCAGGCTCCCGCGCCCGGCTGGACCCCAATCTTGCGGGAGATTTCCGGGAAGCTGCGCCAGGCGGCGGCGGGCTCGGTGGCGATCATCGCCTCGGCCCGGCAGACCAACGAAGAACTTTACTTGCTGGCGAAGCTGGCGAAGAAGCTCGGGGCGCTGACGGATTCGGTGCCGCGCATGGGAGAGGGCGACCGGCTGTTGCTGAACGCCGACCGCAACCCGAATAGCGCGGGCGCCCGGCTCACCGGCATCGCCGCCACGCCGATGGGGGCGAACCTGCCGAAGATCGCGGAGGGCATCCGCGCCGGGACCATCAAGACCTTGCTGGTGGTGGGCGAAGAGGTGACCCGGCTGGGGTTGGGGGCGGACCTGCTGGCCCGGCTGGAAACGCTCATCGTCAGCGATATTCTGCCCAATGAAACCACCCGGCGGGCGCATTACCTGTTGCCCGGCTGCGCCCATGCCGAAAAGCGGGGGACCTTCACCAACGCCCGCGGGCGGGTGCAAAAGTTCATGAAGGCGGTCGAACCCCGCGGCGACGCCCGCCCCGAATGGGAGTTCCTGCACGAGTTGGCGCTCCAGGTGGCCGGCCCGGACGGCTGCCAGAGCCTCGAAGGACTGTTTAACCAGATGGCCCGGGACCTGCCGGCCTTCGCGGGGCTGACCTGGGCGGGCCTGGGCAACCAGGGCGCCACCCTCCGGAGCGAGCCATGATTCCGGCGATTCTGAACTGGGCGGAGACCGAGGCCGGACAACTGGTGTTGTTCGGGGCGCTGAAGATTCTGGGCGTGTTCTCGGTGGTCATGTTCATTGTCGCCTACGCCGTCTGGGTGGAGCGCCGGACTGCGGCGTTCATCCAGGACCGCGTCGGCCCCAACCGCGTCGGGCCATTGGGGCTGCTCCAGCCCGTGGCCGACGCCATCAAGTCTTTCCTGAAGGAGGACTTCACGCCGGCCCACGTGCGCAAGGTCTATTACTGGCTGGCGCCGGCGATCGTCATGATTCCCAGCCTGCTGACCGTGGCCATCATTCCGTTTGGCTCGCTGCTCGGCGGCCAAAAGATGGTCATCGCGGACTTGAACGTGGGCATTCTTTACACCTTCGGCATCGTATCGCTGGGCGTCTATGGCATTGTCCTCGCCGGCTACGCGGCGCGGTCGAAATATCCGCTCATTGGCGGCCTGCGCTCCAGCGCGCAGCTCATCTCCTACGAGATCGCCCTGGGCATGGCGGTGATCCCGCTGTTCCTCATCGCCGGGGGGCTGGAAGCGCCGGCGGCCAGCGCGGGCTGGCAAAAGCTGCTGGCCGGCACCAGCAGCCTGAACCTGGGGCGGCTGGTCTCATGGCAGGCCCTGCACGGCTGGTTCATCCTCTATGCCCCTGTGTCGTTTGTCATTTGCCTGGCCGCCATGTTTGCCGAGACCAACCGAATGCCGTTCGACCTCCCCGAGTCGGAGCAGGAGCTGGCCGGCGGCTACAACGTCGAATACAGCTCGATGAAGTTCGCGCTCTTCTTCATGGGCGAATATGCCAACATGGTGGCCGCCGCGGCGCTGATGACGACGCTGTTCCTGGGCGGCTGGAGCCTGCCGGTGGCCGGCCTGAACCAGCCCGCGGCGACGATCGGAGCCGGGCTGCTGCACATCGGCATCTTCCTGGCCAAGATGTGCTTCCTGATTTTCATGGTGATCTGGGTGCGTTGGATGTGGCCGCGGTTCCGGTATGACCAGCTCATGGACCTGGGCTGGCGCCGGTTTATTCCGCTGGCGCTGGCCAACATCGTGGTGACGGCCGCCGTGCTCTGGATACGAAGTTAAATGATCATCGAACGCCAGAAAATGAGTTGGTGGGAACGGCTTTATCTGCCGGCCATTATCGGCGGATTCAAAGTCAGCCTGCGCCATTTCTTCCGGAAAAAGGTGACCATGCAATACCCCGAGCAGCGCTGGGTGGTGCCCCCGGGCTATCGCGGAGCGCCCTACCTCGTCCGGGACCAGGACGGCAACACCAAGTGCGTCTCCTGCCAGCTCTGCGAGTTTGTTTGCCCGCCCAAAGCCATCAAGATCACCCCGCCCGGCCCCGCGGGACCGCCGGCGGACCGCCCCAATGCGGAGAAAATGCCGCGCGAGTTCGAAATCAACATGCTCCGCTGCATCTTTTGCGGCTATTGCCAGGAAGTCTGCCCGGAGGAAGCCATCTTCCTGATGAAAGACTATTCGCTCATCGGCGCCAGCCGGGAGGAGATGATCTATAACAAAGAGAAACTGCTCGCCCTCGGGGGGGTGCACCAGGACAAGATAAAGAAATGGCAGCAGAAAGCCCAGGAAGCCCGGGCGCAGGGGCAGAAACCCTGAGCGGAAAGGCGCGGATCACCCATGAACCAAGGCAACAGATTCAGCGGTAAAACGACCGGCAACACTCCTCTCTAGCCCATGCAGGACGCGCTCTTTTATCTCTTCGCGTTTTTGACGCTGGTCTTTGGCTTTCTGGTGGTCGCCAACCCGTTCAGCCGCAACCCGGTGACCAGCGCCATGTTTCTCGTCCTGGCCATTATCTCCCTGGCGGGGCTGTTCGTGCTGCTGCACGCCTTCTTCCTGGCCGCGGTGCAGGTGCTGGTCTATGCGGGCGCGGTGATCGTGCTGTTCCTGTTCGTCATCATGCTGCTGGATCTAAAAGCGGAGGAACAGCGAAAGCTCAAAGCCGCCGGGGTGGCAGGCGGCGTCCTCGCGGCGGGCGCCCTGCTGGCGATTTTCCTGGCCAGCCTGTGGGCGGCCTCCCGGGACCCGGCCGCCGCGGGCGGGGCCGATGCGCCGGTGCTCGAGGGCGGCACCCGCGCCCTGGCCAAACTGTTGTTCACGCAATACCTGCTGCCCTTCGAACTGGTGTCCGTGCTGCTCCTGGTCGGGATGGTGGGCGTGGTGCTGCTCAGCAAGAAGGACCTGAAATGAACATTGGCCTGGAACATTACCTGGCGGTCAGCATGCTGCTGTTTTGCCTCGGGCTGCTGGGGGTGATCGCGCGGCGCAACCTGCTCATCATTTACATGTCGCTGGAGCTGATGCTCAACGCGGCCAACCTGGCGCTGGTGGCCTGCTCGCGCTTCACCCATAACCTCGATGGCCAGGTCTTCGTGTTTTTCATCATCACGGTCGCCGCCGCCGAGGTGGCCGTGGGGCTGGCGCTGATTGTGGCGCTTTACCGGAAGCGGCAGACGGCGCACGTGGAAGATTTGACCCTGCTGAAACTCTAGCCGATGCACCTGGACTTCATCCCCTGGATCATTCTGTTCCTGCCGTTGCTGGCGGCGGCGGGGATCACGCTGTTCACGTCGCGCCATGGCAAGCTGAGCGCCGCCCTCTCCATCGGGGCCGTGAGCGCCGGATTCCTCCTGAGCCTCCTCTACGTCGCCCTGACCGGCTGGGATTCCCGGCCCGACTCCGCCTTCACCTGGCTGGCGATCGGGAACCTGCATGTGGAATTCGGCCTGCGTTTCGACCCGCTGAGCCTGCCCATGCTGCTCGTCGTCACCGGCGTGGCCAGCGCGATTCATATCTATTCCTGGGGCTACATGGACGGCGACCGCGGCTACGCGCGCTACTTCGCCTGCCTGAGCCTGTTCACCTTCTCGATGCTCGGCATCGTGCTGGCCAACAACTTCCTGGCCCTCTTCATCTGCTGGGAACTGGTCGGCGTCTCCAGCTATCTCCTCATCGGCTTTTGGTTCGAGCGCCCGGCGGCGGCCGAGGCGGGCAAAAAGGCGTTCCTCACCAACCGCCTCGGGGATTTCGGCTTCCTGCTGGGAATCCTGACGGTCTGGGCCGGGTTCGGATCGCTCAACTTCGCGCAAATCAGCGACGGGCTGGCAACGGGCGCGGGGCAAACCTGGTGCCTGACCGGCGCCGGGCTGCTGATCTTCTGCGGGGCCATCGGCAAGAGCGCCCAGTTCCCGCTCCACGTCTGGCTGCCCGACGCCATGGAAGGCCCGACCCCGGTCAGCGCGCTGATCCACGCCGCGACCATGGTGGCCGCGGGCGTATACATGCTCTGCCGGGTGTTCTTCATCTTCACGCCCGGCGCGCTGACCCTCATCGCCTGGCTGGGCGGCTTCACCGCCCTCTTATCCGCCGTCATCGCCCTCCAGCAAAACGACATCAAGCGCATCCTTGCCTATTCCACCCTCTCGCAGTTGGGCTACATGGTGATGGCGGTCGGCCTGGGCGGCCCCGCCGCGGCCATGTTTCACCTCACCACCCACGCCTTCTTCAAGGCGCTCCTGTTCCTCGGGGCCGGCTCGGTCATCCTCGCCCTCCATCACGAGCAGGACATCTGGCGCATGGGCGGGCTGCGCCAAAAGATGCCCGTCACGTTCTGGACCTTTATGGCGGGCACGCTGGCCCTGGCCGGGGTGCCTCCGTTCAGCGGCTTTTACAGCAAGGACAGCATCCTGGCGCTGGCCGCGCACCACAACCCCGGACTGTTCGCCCTGGGGATCGGGGTGGCCGCCCTCACGACGCTCTACATGTTCCGGCTGGTCTTCGTGGCGTTCCTGGGCTCAGCCAAATCCGAGGCGGCGGGGCACGCCCGCGAATCCGCGCCGGTCATCGCCTGGCCGCTCCGAATCCTGGCCCTGCTGAGCGTGGCCGGCGGGCTCCTGGGCTGGGAGCGGCTGTATGCGCGGCAGCTTTGCGCCGCACCGGCGGCGGCGCCCGCCTCGTTCCTCGGCGACCTCGTGGCCCCGTTCCTCCACGCGCCGGTGGCGGCGGGCAGCGGCCTGCTGGCCGTGCTCATCGGGTTGGCGGCGGCCTATGGGCTTTACGCCCGCGCGGCGCAAGATCCGCTGCCCGGGATGCTGGGGGCGCTGGGGCGGGCCATGCGCAACCGCTTCTACTTTGACGAGCTCTACCAGGCCACCGTCATCCGCGGGCACGATTTCCTGGCCCGGGTGGCCGACGGGTTCGACCGCTGGATCCTTGCGGGCGTGGCGGTGCGCGGGACGCATGGCACCACCGAACTGGCCGGGCGCGCATTGCGCCTGCTGCAAACGGGCAACTTGCAGACCTACGCCCTCCTGTTCGCGCTGGGCGTGGGGCTGATCCTTTACCTGGTTTTGTTCTAAAAATGTCGCCGCTGACCTACATCCTGGGCTGGCCGCTCGGCGCCGCCATCGTGCTGCTGCTGGTGCCGCGCACCTTCCGGCCGGTGATCCGCGGCATCGCCATCCTGGCCACGTTGATGGCGGCGGTGCTGGCGGTGAAAATGTTCCTTCGCTTTGACGCCGCCGCCGCCGGCTACCAGTTTGAGCAGCAGGTGGCGTGGGTGCGCAGCCTGGGCCTCAGCTACCACGTCGGCGTGGATGGCATCAACGTCGGCCTGGTCCTGATGGGGGCGCTCGTGGCCTTCGCCGCGGCCTGCGTCTCCTGGGAAATCCGGGAGCGCGAAAAAGAGTTCTACCTCCTGCTGCTGGTCATGACCGGCGGCATTCTCGGCGCCTTTGCCGCGCTCGATCTCTTCTGCTTCTACTTCTTCCATGAGCTGGCGCTGGTGCCGACGTTCATCATGATCGGCGTCTGGGGCCGCGGCGAGCAAAAGGACTACGCCACCTTCCAAATCACGCTCTACCTGAGCCTCGGCGCGCTCCTCGCCCTGGTGGGGCTGATCGCGCTCTACGTGCAGGCGGGCGCGGGCACGTTCGACATCCCGCAACTGGCCGCGCATCTCCGCGCTCATCCCCTGTCGCCCGGAGCCCAGGGCTTCATCTTCCCGCTGCTGCTGTTCGGGTTCGGCATCCTGGTCTCGCTCTGGCCGTTCCACACCTGGGCGCCGCCGGGCTACAGCGCCGCCCCCTCCGCCACCGCCATGCTCCATGCCGGCGTGCTCAAGAAGTTCGGCCTCTACGGCCTGATCCGCATCGCGCTGCCGCTGCTGCCGGATGCGGCGCGCGACTGGATGCCGATCCTCGCCTGGCTGTGCCTGGGCAACCTCTTCTATGGCGGCTGGGTGGCCATGCGCCAAAAGGACTTCAACCGCCTGGTGGGCTACTCCAGCGTCGCCCACATGGGCTTCGTCTTCCTGGGCATCGCCGCCCTGAACCTCGTCGGAATCACGGGCGCGGTGCTGGTGATGATCGCGCACGGCTTCCTCGCCGCCCTGACCTTCGGCCTGAGCGGCTACCTGTATCAGCAGACCGGCACGCTGGAAATCGCGCGGCTCGGCGGCCTGCTGCGGCGGCTGCCGTTCATTGGCGCGGCGCTGATGATGGCCGCGTTCGCCGGGTGCGGCCTGCCGGGATTTGCCAACTTTGCCGGCGAGATCACGGTCTTCTTCGGCGCCTGGCAAAGCTACCGGCTGGTGACGATCCTCGCCTGCTGGGGCGCCCTGGTCATCGGGGCGGTTTATATGCTGCGGGCGATCCGCGGCCTCCTGCACGGCCCCCTGCCGGAAGCCTGGGCCGGAGTGGCCGACGCCCCGCACCTCTGGCGCAAAGCCCCCTTCCTCCTCCTGCTGGCCAGCCTGCTGATCTTCGGATGCTACCCGCGCCTGCTCACCGACAAAATCAAGCCGGCCGTCAGCGAAAAAGTCGCCCCCGCCCTGGCGCCGGAAATCCCCGCCCGCCCGGGGATCCTCGCGCGCCCCGCTCCGGACCGGGACGCGCCTCAACCCCCCGACGCCTCCCCGGCGGCGCTCCGCCGGGCCGGGGCCTTCCCCCGTAATTCTCGCGGATGAACACACTGTTGCTCAGTCACGAACTGCTGGTGCTCGCCCTCGGGCTGGGGCTGCTGCTCGTGGATTTATGGCTGCCGCTCCCGGCCAAACGCAAACTCGGCTACGTCGCCGCGCTGGGCACGGGCCTGATCCTGCTCTACAGCCTGGTCTGCGTGCGGGTGCCCCCGGAGGGCGCGGCCGGCTATGCGTTCAGCCAGATGTATGTGCTGGATGGACTGGCGCTCTTCTTCAAGCGCTTCTTCCTGCTGGCGGCGCTCCTCGTCCTGCTCCTGTCGGTCGAGTTCGCCGACCGCATCACGTCGGGCCTTTCCGAGTATTACGCCCTGGTTCTCTTTGCCCTCGCCGGCATGCTGTTTGCCGCCTCGGCCAACAACTTCACCCTGCTCTTTGCCGCGCTTGAACTGATCACCATCACCTTCTACATCCTCACCAGCTTCCAGCGCCACCGGGTGGCGTCGCTCGAAGCCGGCGTGAAATACCTGGTCATCGGCGCCCTCTCGACCGCCTTCATGGTCTTTGGCATCGCGCTGGTGTATGGCCTGTCGCATACCCTGAGCTTCGACGGGCTGGCCCGGGCCGCGGGCGCCCTGGGCGGCAACCGGGTTTTCCTCTTTGGCCTGGTGCTGATCCTCGCGGGGCTGGGCTTCAAGATTGCGGTGGTGCCGTTCCAGATCTGGGTTCCGGATGTTTACCAGGGCGCGCCGGTCCCGACCACCGCGTTTCTGGCCATCGGCTCCAAGGCGGCCGGCTTTGTCCTGCTGCTGCGCGTGCTCTTCCTCGCCGTGCCGGACATCACGGCGCACTGGCCGCACCTGCTCATGCTCCTTTCCGGCGCCTCCATTCTTTATGGCAACCTGTGCGCCATCCCGCAGCGCAACCTCAAGCGGCTGCTGGGCTATTCCGGCATCGCCCACGCCGGCTACCTGCTTTTGGGCGTGGCCGCCCTCAGCGCCGCCGGGCGCGCCGCGGTCCTCTATTATTTAAGCGGCTACCTGTTCACGGTGCTGGCGGCTTTCACCGTGATCTGTGTCGCGCTGCGCCAGGTGGACGGGGAAGACCTCGGCGCCCTGGCGGGGTTGCATCGGCGCTCGCCCCTGCTGGCCGCCACGATGACGCTGGCCATGGCCTCGTTCGCCGGGATTCCCCCGCTGGCCGGCTTCTTCGGCAAGTTCCTGCTCCTCAAAGCCGTCCTCGAACAAGCCCCCGCCTGTGCCGCCTATTATTACCTGACCTTCCTCGCCCTGGCCGGCATCGTGATTTCGCTCTACTACTATTTCAACGTCGTGCGGGTCATCTATTGGTCCGCCAACGCAACCGACCTGTCCCCCATTCCGATTTCCGGCCCCATCCGCCTGGCCATCTACGCCTGCATCGCGGGAATGCTCTACCTGGGCCTGTTCCCCGGCGGAATCCTGAACCTGGCAACCGAAGCCGTTAAAGCCCTGCCTTGAGACCGGCGGAGCCCCGCCGAAAGAGTCTCCCGGGGATGCTCCCCAGCCAGGCATTGCCCATCAACTGTGCCAAATTGGCACACCAATCACCCACGGATAATTCCGCCGCGAGCCAGCAATTCAAGACGACCCTATCAACCCAATCGGCCACCAACAACCACGTCCCCCCTCCGTTTCCCGCAGCAACCCAGACTGTCCAATTATTGGACACTTTCCATCATTTCCCGCTATCAACTGGCTGATCCATAGCCGTGTACAAGGGGTGTACAAGGGATGCTCACCGGATGCACATCAGATTTTTCCGTGTTCACCCGGTGAGCATCCCTTGTACACCCCTTGTACATGGCTAATTGGGACGGGAAAAGCAGGGGTTTTGGCAGGAATGAAGATGCTGGCGGAAATGGAATGGTTTGTAGGAGCTACCCGAAAGTGGCTCGCACGAGAGGGTCAATGGGGCGCTGCTGTCGAGGCTGAGGTGTGCCAAATTGGCACAGTTGGGCGTCCGGTTCGGGAGGGAGCATATTCCCGAGGTTATGGGGTTCAGGTTGCCGGGAAGTCGGAATGGGCTGGGGTATTCGTTTTCCCGGCGCGGAGGGGTCGAAAGGTCAACGTCCTTATTCCGGCACCGGGCTTATGGGTCCTCGGCCATCCAGTCCTGCACGAGTTTCGGCAGTTGGCAGTGGTCGCAGATGGCGTTCGAGTGGTCGCAGAAATCCCGCACCATTTGCAACAGGCCCTGTTGCGCGGCGGCCCCGGGCAGGGCGCGCGGGGTGGCGCCGCCCAGCAATCGCTGCCGGGCCAGGCGCAGGGCTGAGTTGTCCTGGGCGGGCGGCCAGGAGAAATAGCGCTGTTCGAGGGCGTGCTGCAGCCGGGCATTGCCGCCCTCGGCCGCCCGCATCCAGAGCCAGGGCAGGAGGATATTGACCGCCAAATCCGTCATGCGCGCGGCGCCCAGGAGCGGCTGCGCCCGTCGGAGGCGGGGCGAACGGAAAGTGCAATGCCAGGACCAGAACTCATCCGGTTCGATGGGCAGCGTCTCCAGCAGTGAATCGGGCAGAGCCGCCGCCGGCACTTCGCGGCGGCACCATGCTTCCAGTTTCGGCGCGAGGCGGTCATCCCGCAGCCATTGGGAGGCCAGGGCGAGGCGGCGCAGCGGGTGGTTGGCGGGGCGCGAGCCGTGCAGGCGCCACAGGGTGTGCGGCAGGAGGCAGTCGGAGAACGCGTCGCGTTCGCGCCACCAGAAGTCCCAGATTTGGCGCACGTAGCGGCTGCCGCCCGCGGGGGCGCGGGGCAGCTCGGCCGGCAGCAGGCCGCTGATGCCGAACAGGCGCGCCTGCAAGGCGAACGGCGGCGCGCCGGGCGTCTGCCAGCGGGGCCGCAGTTCGGCCAGGCGCAGCATGGGCCAGGAGTTGTGTTTGTAGCCCAAAGCGCGGAAGAGCCCCTCCCACAACGCCTGTTCCCAGCCGGCGCTCCGGGCGCGCGCTTGAAATTGGGTTGCCTTGCTTTGCAGGCGCACCCGCGCCGCCTGGTGCAGCAGGCGCGTCAGCCGCGCCGGGGAAAGCTGGCGCAGCGGGGCGCAGCATTGGCCGCGCAGCGTTTCCGGCAGTCCCGGCGCGGCCTCGCCGCCCAGCCACAGGCTCAGCTCGCCCAGCGGGGCATCCAGCGCCCGGCGCAGCCCCAGGGTCGGCGGCGCGCCGGGCGCGGCCGGGCCGTCTTCCCAGACCACGTGGAGCAGGACGCGCTGAAAGGCGGGGTTGCGGTCGTGGCCGTGAGCGCGCCAGCCGCGGGGGCGCAGGTCCACCTCCACATCGCCGCTTTGCGGGGGGCGATCGCCGAATTGCACGACCGCGCCGCGGAAATCCGGCCCGCCCTCGACGCTGCGAAAGCCGGGATGAAGAATCCGGACCGGGCGGCCGTCCAAGGTTTTGAGCTGCTCGCGGAGCAACCGCTGGTGCTGCCAGATGGATTGCAGGAGCTGTTCGGGCGGCGAGTCCCGTTCCTCGCGCAGGTCGGAGACGACTCCGCACCGCACGCGCCACCGGGCATAAAAGCTGGCTTGCGCCGAAAGCACCTTGCCCTTGCTTTTGCGCGGGTGGGACGGCAAAGTCAAGCTTTGAGCGGCGCGGCGGCTCCCGGGCGCCGGGCGGCGCGGCGGCGGGGGCCGGCTGGAGCCGAGCGGCGAGGCGAGGCGCAACCCGCGCGGGGGTTGGTGGTTATTATAGATATGAATCAGCAAACAAGTAAGAGCCGGCGGCGGCTGGGAGCTTGGTGGTGGGCAGGGGTGTTGTGCGCCGGCAGTTGCGGCGTCATCGGGCAAACCGCGCCGGATGATGTCCGCCGGGACGCGACCGTGCAGGCTGTCGAGAAGGCCATTCCCTGCGTGGTGAACATCGCCACCGAGACTCTCATCCGCGTGCGCGATCCCTTCGAGGAGTTCTTTCGGCAATTCTGGGATCCGTATCACCGCCGGCAGCCGCCCAACTCGCAGTACAGCCTCGGTTCGGGGGTGGTTATTGACGAGGAGGGCTACTTGCTCACCAATGACCATGTCGTGCGGCGGGCCGATAAGATCACCATCAAGTTCTGCACGGGAACCAATGTTTACACGGCCAGCGTCGTCGCCAGCGACCCGAAGAGCGACGTGGCCCTGCTCAAGCTCAACAGCCGGCCGGGGGAAAAGTTTGCGGCCATCCAGTTTGCCCGCGAGGATGATTTGCTGCTGGGGGAAACCGTGGTGGCGCTGGGCAACCCGTTTGGCCTGGGCGGCTCGGTCAGCCGGGGCATTCTGAGCTCCAAGAGCCGGGTGCTGCCCAAGGAAGGCGTGCCGCTGGACATCCCGAATTGGCTGCAAACCGACGCGCCCATCAACGTGGGCAATAGCGGCGGCCCGCTGGTCAACCTGCGGGGCGAGCTGATCGGCATCAATGTCGCCGTCCTGAACGAGGTCATGGGGCAGCGCGCGCAGGGGATCGGGTTTGCCATCCCCATCCGGCGCGTGCTGGAGTCCCTGGCGGACATTTTCCCGACGGAGTTTGTCAAAACCTATTGGTTCGGCGCGCGGGTCAAGGTGGGCACGACGCCGCTGGTCATCACCAGTGTGCAGCCGCAAAGCCCCGCCGGGCGGGCGGGTTTGCGGGCGGGCGACGCGATCCGCCAGGTCAATGGGCGGGCGCCCCGGAGTTTCATTGATTTTGCCGATCTGCTGGCGGCTCGGCCGGGTTCGGGCGTGACGCTGGCCATTCAGCGGGGGACGGAGCGCAAGGAGGTCACCGTGCGGCTGGTGCCGGAGAAGACCGTTTTCAACGCCGGGATGATCCGCGACAAGCTCGGGCTGGACCTGGAGGAGCTGACGCCGCAATTGGCCGCCCGCTATGGGGTGGGGGTTGCGGATGCGTTTTACATCGCCGGGGTGCAGGAGGACAGCCCGGCGGCGGCGGCGGGGTTGCAGCGCGGCATCCTGATCACCGCCCTGGACGGGCAACTGCCGATGGATGTTTGCGCGGTGGCCAAGGGGCTTTACGCCCGGAAGAAAGGCGACCGGGTGCAGATGGAAATCGCCGTGCCGCAGCGGATGGGGAACTTCAATGTGCTGCGGCAGGCCACGGTGGAGCTGGTGGCGCGCTAGCGCGGCGGACGCCGCCGATTTTGTTGGCTTAGCCCCGCGGGTCTGAACTAGATTATTCTCCTGAGCTGGACTCAATGAGCGATGACTTGATGATCGAAGTCGCCAACCTGACCAAGCGCTACGCGGGCAATCCGGCTGTTTCGGACATCTCCTTCTCGGTCAGGCGGGGCGAAATCGTGGGTTTGCTGGGCCCCAACGGGGCGGGCAAGAGCACCACGATGCGCATCCTGGCCTGCTACCTGGCGGCGACTTCCGGCACCGTGCGGGTGGCCGGGCTGGATGTTTTTGCGCAATCCGACGAAGTGCGCCGCCGCATCGGGTATATGCCGGAGAACAACCCGCTGCACTATGACATGCGGGTGCGGGAATACCTGAAGTTCCGGGCCCGGCTGAAAGGTTTGAGCCGCAAACATTCGCGCGCGCGCGTGGATGTGGTCATGGAGCAGTGCGGGCTGACCGAGGTGAGCCGGCGGATGATCGGGCAGCTCTCCAAGGGGTTCCGGCAGCGGGTGGGGCTGGCGGATGCCCTGGTCCATGAGCCGGAGTTGATCATCCTGGACGAGCCGACCATCGGGCTGGACCCGAACCAGATTCGCGTGGTCCGCCAGCTCATCAAGGGGCTGGGCGGCGCCCATACGGTGCTGATTTCCACCCATATCCTGCCCGAGGCGGAAATGACCTGCCACCGGGTCGTCATCATGTATGACGGGCGCATTTTGGTGGCCGATACGCCGGGGAACCTGCAAAAGCTTATGAGCAGCCGCAGCCAGGTGATCGCGGAGATCGCCGCGGCGCCCGAGGAGTTGCGGGAATGCTGGGCGCAGATGGCGGAGGTGGAGCAGTTCGACGTGTCCCCGGCCGAGGGCGAGTATTTCCGCTGCGCGCTGACGCCGCGCGACGGCGTGGATTTGCGGCCGCAAATCTTTGCGCTGGCGCGGGAGCGGGGCTGGCCGCTGCGCGAGCTGACCCGCAGCCGCCATTCGCTCGAAGACATCTACGTCCGGGTCACCCGGCCGGAGGAGGAGGAGGGTTGATGCTCGTTTTCCGGACGCTGGTGCGGCGGGAGCTGGCGGGGTTTTTCCTGTCCCTGGGCGGCTACATCATCATCGCGGCGGCGCTGTTCCTGATGGGCTACAGCTTCATCGTCATTCTCGCCAAACTGCAGAAGCCGACGCCGATGCCCATCACCGAGCTGTTTTATATCACCCCGTTCTTCTGGCTGATCCTGCTGCTGACCACGCCGGTGATCACCATGCGGCTGTTCGCGCAGGAAAAGTTCACCGGCACCTTTGAAACGCTCATGACCACGCCGGTCAGCGATGGGCAGGTGGTGGCGGCCAAGTTCACGGCGGCCCTGCTGTTCTATTTGGTGATGTGGCTGCCGCTCCTGGGCTGCCTGCTGGTGGTGCGCCACCAAACCAACGATCCCAGCGCGCTGGATGCCGGCGTGGCGGCCAGCACGTTCCTGGGCATCCTGTTGTATGGCGGCATGTTCCTTTCCTGGGGCTGCTGCGCCTCGGCGCTCACGCGCAGCCAGGCGGTCGCGGCCATGATCAGCCTGGGCTTCGGCGCCAGCGTTTTCCTGCTGGGATACCTGGCCAGCCAGCTTCCGGCGCAGGAGGATTGGCAGACGCAGGTGCTGGGCAGCCTGGCCCTGTTCGAGCAGATGCACGATTTCGCGCGCGGCATTGTGGATACGCGGGCCGTGGTGCTGCTCGCCAGCGCGACCTTTCTTTTCCTCTTTCTGACTTTGCGGGTGGTGGAAAGCCGCCGCTGGAAATAGCCATGGCGACGGATTCCTCCTCCCCTCCCAGCTTCACGCCCGGCCGCAAATGGGGCTCGGGCCTGCAGGTGCTGCTGGCGGGGGTATTGGTCCTGGCGGTCGTGGTGATGGTGAACTACCTCAGCGCGAACTACTTTCTCCGCTTCCACCTGAGCGCGCGCAGCCGCATCGAACTTTCCGCGCGCACCCTGGGCCTGCTCAAATCGGTGACCAACCAGGTGCGGGTGATCCTCTACTATGATACCGACGATGCCGAGGCGCTCTACAGCCCGGTGTGGGATCTGCTGAACGAATACCGGCTGGCCAACCCGAAGATTCGGCTGGAAACCGTGGACTACATCCGCAATCCCGCGCTGGCGCAAAAAACCAAAGCCAAATACAACCTTTCCGCCCAGACCGATAAAAACCTGGTCATCTTCGACTGCGAGGGCAAGGTGAAGCCGGTGGACGGCAACGCGCTGGCGTCGTATGTGGTGGAGCAGGTGACCAACGCGGTGGTCGGCGCCAATGGCTGGTCGTTCCGGCGCCGGCCAACGGCGTTTCTGGGAGAGATGGCCTTTACCTCCGCCTTGCTGGACGTGACCAGCCCCAGGCCGTTGACGGCCTATTTTCTCCAGGGGCATGGCGAGCATCAAATGGATAGCGGCGACGAAGTGACCGGCTACCTCAAGTTTGCGTCGCTGCTGGAGCAGAACCGCGTGCGGGCCGAGCCGCTGTCGCTCCTGGGCACCAATACGGTGCCGCCGGACTGCAACCTGCTGATCATCGCCGGGCCGCGCGACGCCATCCCGGACGCCGAGCTGGTCAAGATCGAGCAGTATCTCAACCAGGGCGGGCGCTTGCTGGCCTTGTTTAACTTTAGCGCGGCCCGCAAGAACACGGGGTTGGAAACCCTGCTGGCCCAATGGGGGGTGGATGTGGGGCGCAATATCGTCACCGACCCGGACAATACCGCCAAGGGGACGGATATCATTATCAGCCGCTTTGGCCAGCATGCGGTAGTGGATTCTTTGCGGGGATCGCGGCTGCATGTCAGCCTGCCGCGGTCGGTGGGGCGGTTGACGGCGCGCGCCGAGGCCGCCGACGCGCCGCGGGTGGATGAGCTGGCGTTTTCCGGTCCCCGGGCCCGGGCGGCCGGCGATTCCACCCACCACGCGCCCTTCCCGCTTTTGGTGGCCGTCGAGAAAGGCGCGATCAAGGATCTGATCGCCGAGCGGGGCGCGACCCGTATGATCGTCGTCGGCGACTCCCTGTTTTTGGGCAATCTCCAGATCGAGTCGGCTGCCAACCGTGATTTTGCGGGCAACGCCATTAACTGGCTGCTGGAGCGCCCGCACCTGCTGGCGGGTTTGGGGCCGCGGCCCATCACGCAGTACAGCATCGTCATGACCCAGGCGCAGATGCGCCAGGCGCAATGGTTGCTCCTGGGCGTGCTGCCGGGCTCCGCTCTCCTGCTGGGCGGGCTGGTCTGGTTGCGGCGGCGGAACTAGGCGCGCGCATGAATCCCCGCAGCATCTGGCGATGGGCAATCGTGGCCGCGGCGCTGATGGCCTTTATTTTCTTCCACCACAAATACCTGCGGAAGACCAGTTCCGGCCCCGGCCCGGTCCTCCCCGCGCTGCGGCCCGCCGCGGTCACGCGCGTGCAGGTGCGCCCCGCCGCGCGCCTGGAAATCTGCGCGGCGCGCACCAACGGTTCCTGGCAGCTTGTCGAACCGCTGGTTTACCCCGCCCAGGCCGTGAGCATCGAGAAGTTTCTCGCGGAGTTGGAGCAGTTGGTGCCGGCGCCCTACCTCACGGCCCGCGCCTTGCGCGAGCAGCCCCGGGCGGACGAAGAGTTTGGGTTCACCACGCCCCAGGCCTCCATCATTATCGAGCAACCCGGCTATACCGCGCGGTTGCGAGTCGGCGCGCGAACGGCGCCGGGCGACCAGGTGTTCCTGCAGGTGGTCGGCGTCGAAGGGGTCTATGTCGTGGACGCCGGGTTTCTGCAGTTCCTCCCCCGCACCCCCGATGACTGGCGCAGCACGGCGCTGCTGGATTTGTCCGGCATGACCTTCGAACGGCTGGCAGTCACCAATGGGTCGAAGATTTTCGAGCTGCGGCGTTCCGCCACCGACCGGCTGTGGCGCATGCACTATCCGTTATCGGCCCGCGCCAACAACGCCCGGATCGAGGAATCGCTGCAAATGCTGCAGAGTGTGCGCGCGCGGCAGTTTATCTCCCACGACCCCAGGGCGGACCTGGAGACGTTTGGCCTGCACCCGCCGGAGCTCGAAGTGGTCATCGGCCAGGGCACCAACACCATCGCATGGCTGCAGTTTGGGAAAAGCCCCACCAACGACGCCAAACTGGTTTATGCCCGCCGGGTGGGGCTTGAGGCCATCGTGACGGTGTCCAAAGATCTGCTGGCGCCCTGGTATGCCGCGGTGAACGATTTCCGCGAGCCCTACCTGCTGCACTCGGCCGTTCCCGTCGCGGGGGTGGAGGTGCGCGCGCCGGAGAGCTTCTCTTTGCAGCGGCAGACCAATGGCGCCTGGCGCGTTTGGCCGGAGGATTTTCCCGCTGATGCCGACCTGGTCAACGAGCTGCTCACCGCCCTGAACGAACTGCCAATCGTCGAGTTCACCCAGGACGTGGTGGTGGCGGCGGATTTGCCCGCCTACGGCCTGGATTCGCCGCTGCGGCAATACACACTGCGGGCCGCCGCGACCAATGGCCCGGCAGGTCTGACCAACCCGGTCATTGCCGAACTGCGTTTCGGAACCAACCAGGCCGACAAGGTCTTCGCGCAGCGCGCGGACGAGAGCTTTGTTTATGCCGTTCCGCGCGCGGAGTTCCTGCGCCTGCCAACGGCGGGGTGGCAGATGCGCGAACGCCGGATTTGGAGCCTCTCCACCAACGAGGTGGCGCGCGTCACCCTCCGGCAGCCGGGGCAGCTCCGCCAGATGATCCGCAACGGACCCTATAGCTGGTCGCTGGCCCCCGGTTCCCCGGGCGCGATGAACGACCTGGCCGTCGAGGAAACCGTGAGCGGGCTGTGCCAGTTGACCGCGGCGGCCTGGCTGGGCCGGGGCGAGACCAACCGCGCCCGCCTGGGCTTTGCGGACAACGACCGCCAGCTTGTGCTCGAGCTCCGGAATGGCGAGAAGGCCGCGCTCGATTTCGCCCGGGAAACGCCCGGCCAACCGCCCGCCGCCGCCGTCACGCTGAATGGGGAGCCCTGGTTTTTCGAGTTCCCGATCTGGCTGTACGATTACGTGCAGCGCTACCTGTTCGCCCCCTCCCGCTGAGTATGGCGAACCGCCGCAAGGGCAGTTTCGGGCGGGCCGGCTGGGTTTATTTCCGCCGGTTCCGCATGGCGGTTTGGCTCCTGATTCTCGCCGTGCTGGGGGCGCTGATTTATCTCAACCAGGCCGGGCTGCCCGGCTTTGCCAAGACCCCGCTGCTGAACAATCTGCGCGCTCGCGGCCTGGATCTGCAATTCTCCCGCCTGCGCCTGAGCTGGTATCGGGGCATCGTCGCGGAGAACGTCCGCTTCGTGCGCCCCGACGCCCCCCTCAGCCCGCAACTGACGCTCGCGCAAGTCCAGGTGCGCCTCAATCTGCGGGCGCTCGCCCGGCTCCAAATCCAGACGGACGCGCTCCGGCTGCGCAAAGGCCGCCTGGTCTGGCCCGTCGCGGAAACCCACCGGGCCCCGCGGCAGTTGGTTCTTGACCAGATCCAGTCCGAACTCCGGTTCCTGCCCGGCGATGAATGGGCGCTGGATCACTTCACGGCGGTTTTCGCCGGCGCTAAAATCCGGTTGTCCGGCACGGTCACCAATGCCTCCGCCGTGCGCCATTGGACGGCGTTTCAGGCGGAACCGGCCCCGGCCGGCGCCCCGCGGCGCAACTGGCCCGGCGAAATCGCGGAGGTGTTGGAACGCATCCATTTCTCCGCCCCGCCGGAGTTCAAACTCGATGTCCGGGGCGACGCGCGCGTTCCCCACAGTTTCACCATCCATGCGCTGCTGAACACCCCGGAGGCCCACACGCCCTGGGGCCGCCTGGTCCGGGGCCGGGTGAATGCCCGGCTTTTCCCGGCGGCAACCAATGACCTCTCCCACGCCGAGCTGAACCTCGAAGCCGGCGGGGCGCAAACGCGCTGGGCGACGGCGACGAATTTGAGCCTGAATGCCCGGCTGGCCGCTTTCGCGTCGCTAACCAACTGGGGAAACCTCGAACTGACCTTGTGTGCCGAGCGCGCAGATTCCTCCTGGGCGAGCGCCGCGCACCTGACGCTCGCCCTTCAGGCGGACGCGATCGCGGGCCAGACAAACCTGGCCACCACCGATGCGGTCCTCACCGTGGCGCGCGCCGCGTCCCGCTGGGGCGGCGCCACCAACGCGCACCTCCGCGCCCAATGGATGCACTCGCGGGCCGATTTCCAGCCCCTGTCCGGCACGGCCAGCCTGCATTGCGCCCAGGCGTCCAACTCATGGGCCACTGCGCGGGAACTGCAAATCAACGCCCGCCTCGCGATGCCCGGCCACGATCGGCCGCTCCGCGCCGATGAATCCTGGGGCGGATGGGCGGCGCTCGAACCTTATGCGCTGGACTGGGAGGGCCGCGCGGACACGTTGCAATCGTCTCAACTACGCCTGCGCGAAGTCGCCTGCGCCGGGCAATGGCGCGCGCCCACGCTGGCGCTCACCCGGATTCAGGCCGCGCTCGCGCAGCAGCCGCTCGGCGGGCGCGGCGACGTGGACGTATCCACCCGCCGGGCGCGCGTCCGCTTTACTTCGAGCATTGATCCCCACGAGCTTTCGCCACTCCTGACCGGAGCGGCCGGCGACTGGCTGGCGCGGCTTGCCTGGGAAACGCCGCCGACCGTGGCCGGCGAAGCCTCGCTGGTCTGGCCCGCCTGGACGAATCGTCAGCCCGACTGGCGGGCGGAAGTGCTGCCGACGCTCCGCTTGCAGGCTGATCTCAACTTTGCCCGGGGCCTCGCCTGCCAGGGCGTGGCGGTTTCCGCCGTCCAATCCCATATTTCCTGCTCGAACCAGGTCTGGCGCCTGCCGGACTTGCGAATCATCCGGCCCGAAGGACAGTTGGAGGCCGCCGTGGAAACCGATCTTCGGACCCGGGAGTATCACGGCCGCCTGCATAGCTCGGTGAACGTGCTGGATTTGCGCCCGCTGCTGGCCCCCGATCTGCAGCGCGCGCTCCGCTTCTTTACCTTTGCCGAGCCGCCTGTCATTGACGCCCGGGTTTGGGGGCGCTGGGACGAACCGCGGCGGACGGGCCTCCAGGGCCGGGTGGCACTGACCAATTTCACCTTCCGGGGCGAGTCCGCCAGCTATTTGCAGACGGCCCTCCAATACACCAATCACCTGCTGCACTTCACGGATCCCCGCCTCGGGCGCGGCGCCGAACGGCTCAGCGCCGATGCCGTCACAGCCGACTTTGCGGCGCAGAAAATCTACCTCTCCAATGGTTTCAGCACCGGGGACCCCCTGGCCATCGCGCGCGCCATCGGCCCTCACGTCGCCCGGGTGATTCATCCCTACCAATTCGCCCAGCCGCCGGTCGCCCGGGTTTGGGGCATCATCCCGATGCACGGGGAGGATGATGCCGATTTGCACTTTGACTTGCGCGGCGGTGCCTTCACGTGGTGGCGGCTCCGGGCGTCGGAGATCTCCGGCCACGTGCACTGGCTGGGACAGCATTTATCCCTGAGCAATATCTGGGCGGGCTGCTATGGCGGCCAGGTTCACGGCTCCGCGCAATTCGACTTTCATCCCGGACACGACGCCGACTACCAGTTTACCGTGACGGCCACGAACGCGCTCCTGCCGCCGCTCGTGACGGATTTATTCCTCGCGACCAATCATCTCGACGGCCGGCTTAACGGCACCCTGGCCATCACCCGCGCCAACACCGCGGATATAAACACCTGGACCGGCTCCGGCGACCTGACTTTGCGGAACGGCTTGATTTGGGACGTTCCCATTTTTGGCCTCTTTTCCCAGGCGCTCAACAGCGTGGTGCCGGGGCTGGGCAACAGCCGGGCCAGCGCCGGCCGTTGCACATTCGGCATTACCAACGGCGTAATCTCGTCGGAAGACCTGGAAATCCGCTCGACCGGGATGCGCCTCCAGTATCGCGGCACCCTGGACTTTCAAGGCCAGGTCAACGCCCGCGCGGAAGCCGAGCTCCTGCGCGACGCCTGGCTGGTCGGCCCGCTCGTCAGCACCGTCTTGTGGCCGGTGACGAAGCTGTTTGAATATAAAATCACCGGCACGCTCGGGGCCCCAAAGGGCGATCCGGTTTACCTGGTTCCGAAAGTGGTCACGCTGCCCTTCCTGTTCCCGTTCCGGCCCTTGCGCACCTTGCGAGGGCTTTTCCCGGAGAACTCCAACGCCAACAACACGAACCCGCCGCCAGCCCGGCCTCCTGAATCAGACTGAGCCGCGCAAGTCCCTCCGCCGCGGGCGGAAGTTCCGTCGCCCCCGCACCGCTGCCCGCTTCAGACGCCTGGTTCACCCCCATCCACTGGACGGTCGTGCCCCCGGCGCGCGAAAAAGACATGCCCAGGTCGGCCACTGCGCTCGAGACGCTTTGCCGCGCTTGCGGACACCCCCTCTGCGCCTTCCGGCGGCGGCACGGCCATGCGCCCCGGGGCGCGCGGGACCTTGCCCAGGCTCCTTCGTCCACCGGTTGCAGAAAGACTGCCTGCAGGTAGCGGCGCGAGCGAAGGGCAAGCTTCGCACCTTCCTCCTGCTGGTCTGGAAACGGCTCCTGGCTAATGAATGAGACCGCCAACGCGCACAAAAGCGCGGCGGCTTTGCGCGGATAACCGCCATTGACCTGGAGTTCGCCGAATCCCGCTTTGCCGCTGACCCCTCGCCCAACATCCAGCCCGGCCTGCTCTTTGACCGGCAATGGGCCATGACTCTGCTCCAGGACGCTATGGCGCAGTTGCAGGAAGGGTGGGCGGCCTCTGGCCGGGCCAGGCGGTTCGAGTCTCCACAAAGCTGTTGGGCCCGGGGAGAGTCAGCCCGGCCTTACGCCGGGATCGCCGCCCGCCTGAACCTCACCGCGCCCGTGGTGAAAATGGCCGTCCCCAGCCTGCGCACCCGTTGCCGCGGAATCCCGCACGCCGAAACCGCCCGCACCGTCCCCTCCCGGGAGAAAATCGAGGAAGAACTCCGCCACCTCTTCTCCGCCTTCGATACCTGATAACAGCTTTCCCAACTGTCCCAACTGTCCAATTATTGGACACATTCCGGGCCTTCCCTTTTGGCAGCTACTCTCCCCCGCAACGCCATTACCCCCGCCTTTGCGTCATCTCCAGCATTCCCAGCCACTTCAGTGCTGCCAATAGGTCGTGTACAACGGGTGTACAAGGGATGCTCACCGGGTGAACATGCTTTTTTTCCTTGAGCTTCCCTTGAGCATCCGTTGTACACCCCTTGTACACGGCTTGAAATAACGGAGGAGAGACTTAGGTGCTGGCAATGGTTGGCTTCGGGATTGCCGAAGTCGTCGCATTTATAACTTGCTTCTTTTCAGATACTTGTTGGTTTTCGGACGATTTCTCTGCGTTTTGAGTGGAATCAAGTGTGGGGGATACAGAGTTTGCCATCCAACAGGTGGAGCTTGAAGAGGAGTCAGACGGTGGGGCGGTAGCCGTAGGCCTTACTTTTGACGGCACTGAACACATTATTGAGCCCCTCCATAAAGGCATGGGTCAGGCCCTATTTCCAAGGGGCCAGGGCTCCCGCCAGATGGTTCTCAACCGGTTGCGCCACGTTGAGCCTGGGGCTGAAGATTCATGCTGGGTTGCGCCGCGCCACCTGGCACGTTCTCGGCAAAGGTGCCCAGATAACCCGCTACTACGGGTGGTGCTCGAACAAGATGCGCGGTGTGCGCCAGTGCGGCCGACCGCCCGAACTGGCGTTGCCCCGCCCCGGCATTTCCCCGCCGCCGCCGCTCAAACTGCCGCATCATCCACCCGGCTCGGAGCGGGGCGCGCCCGTGCGCCGGGCGTTCCCGTCGCGATCTCCGCCCCGCCATACGCTGCGCCCCCAAACCCCGGCGACTACACCCAGGAATGGGCGAAAATTACCGCGAATAAAGCGAACAACGGGCATTGGCACCGCCACCGGCTCCCGCAAGGCTCGCCACATGCCTGGTGAGCTTAAAAACCAATTCTCCCTCACCCGCGCAGCACTGAGCAGGTGCGGGCGCGCCTAAAACAAATTCCTATCAGTAGATCATGCTCGCCCTGCCAACACTCCAGCAGCGCGTGTACGAACGCAACTGCCTGAACTACGCATATAACCGTATCCGCTTACTCTTGTGGAACGTTTTAGTCGAGTATGTTGGCCTGCCCGTTGCCAGTCCAAGTGGGGGCTTCCCGCCCGCGGGCAACGCCGTAAAGGGCCGCCCCTTCTGGGCCCTCAGCCGAGTTGAAAGGAGCGAGTCGGGCCATTTCTGCCTGGCTCTCTGCGGTCGGTTTTTTGGGGACAGCCGCTCTGCTGCCAGAAGCGCCCGGCGCGCCGCCGCCCGGCCCGGCCCGTTACCCGCTGTGGGTGCGCGTATCCGGAACGCGGTTGGCGCACCGCCTTTGCGGCCCGAGCAGCAGGTGCTGAATCTCGCTGTAAGTCCGCACAATATGCGTGGCGTCACGCAGTTCGTCCGCGGGGTGGGTGTTGGTGATGGCGATCACTTCCATGCCGGCGGCGAGCCCCGCCGCGATGCCGGGCTTGGAATCCTCGATGACGCAGCATGCGCGCGGCGGCACCCGGATCATTTCCGCGGCGCGGAGGAAGATGTCGGGGGCCGGTTTGCCGTGGCGGACTTCCGAGCCGGCGACGCTGGCGGAAAAGAAGCGCCCCAGGCCCTTGAGTCCAAGCACCTCCCGCACAATCTGGCGCTCCGAGCCCGAGGCCAGCGCCAGCACGTACCGCGCGGCGAGCTGTTCGATTAATTCGGCGACGCCCGCGAAGACCGGCTGGTCCCGGCGAATGATTTCGACCACGCGCCGGGTTTTCAGCGCCAGCAGCTCTTCGTTGGACTGCGGCGGGTGGTGGCGGGCGATGAAGTCCTGCCACAGGACTTCGTCGGGCCGGCCCACGTAATCCGCAAACCGCAGGCCGTGGGTATCGCCGTAGCCGAGTTCGCGCATGACCTCCAGAAAGGCGCGCTCGTGGCTCGGCTCACTGTCCACGATCACGCCGTCCATGTCGAAGATGACGGCCTGGAACGGCTTCATGCGGCGGCTGGGCCGGGCTAGATTCCCTGGGCGTAGCGCCGCAGTTGGTCGGCGTTGGAACATTCCCGGGTGACGGTATAGCCTTTCAGCGGCAGGAGGTGCTCATGAATGGCGTCAATGATATCCACCGCGAACGGGAAAAAGGCGTCTTCCACTTCATCGGCGGGGGTGATCCAGTTGCGGGCGCCCACCACAATGGGAGGGGCGTCCAATTCATCGAAGGCGAACTGGGTGATTTTGGCGGCCATGGTCTGCAAGGCGCTGCCCCGGTCGCAGGCATCAGAGGTCAGAAGAATCTTCCGGGTCTTCTTTACCGATTCGAGCACCTTCGCGTAGTTGAAGGGGACAATCGAGCGGGCGTCAATGACTTCGCAGGACAGCCCCCACTTTTCCTCCAGTTGTTTGGCCGCGTCGAGGGCGCGGTAGAGGGTGGCGCCCACGGTGAGAAGCGTCAGGTCGCGCCCGGGTTTCTTGATATCCGGCTCGCCGAAGGGCACCTCGTAGTAGCCGACGGGGACGCCGCCCTTGACGAAATGCTCGGGTTCATCGTAGATGCGCTGGCTTTCGAAGAAGACCACCGGGTCGGTGCCGACCAGGGCGGAGTTCATGAGGCCCTTGGCGTCGTAGGGAGTGGCGGGGAAAACGACTTTGAGGCCGGGGATGTGGGCGCAGATGCTGGTCCAGTCTTGCGAGTGCTGGGCGCCGTATTTGGAGCCGACGCTGACGCGGAGGACGACCGGCATCTTCAGGAGGCCGCCGGACATGGATTGCCACTTCGCCATTTGGTTGAAGATTTCATCGCCGGCCCGGCCCAAAAAGTCGCAATACATCAACTCGACCAGCGGGCGGCCGCCTTCCAGGGCATAGCCGACGGCGGAGCCGACGATCGCGCCTTCGCTGATCGGCGAGTTAAAGAGGCGATGATACGGCAGCGCCTCGGTCAGGCCGCGGTAAACGGCGAACGCGCCGCCCCAATCGCGGTTCTCCTCGCCGTAGGCGACCAGCGTGGGGTCCACATAGAAGCGGTCGAGGATGGCCTCAAAAATGGCGTCCCGAATACCGACGCATTTGCTCTTGGGCAGCTTGGCGCCCTTGTCGTCGAAGGCCGAACGGCTGCGCTGGGCCAACTGTTTGACGCGGGGGTTTTCCTCTTTGGTGAGGAGCACTTCCGGTTTGCGGCCCGGCTCCAGGGACTCGATTTTCAAGTTCGAGAACATCGTGCGTTCAAGGATGCAATCCTTGAGCTTGAGATCGCTGCGCGGGCTGAGCTTGATGTCCACGGCTTTCTTAAAGGCCTTGAGAATGATCGCCTCGGCCTGGGCGTGTATCTCGTCAATCTCGGCGCGGGTGCAGATTTTGGCGTCTACGAGCTCCTGCGCGAACGCGGCGAGGGAATCCTGCTGGCGCCAGGCGTCCACCTCTGACTTCTCGCGATAACTGGAGGCGTCGGAGGGGGAATGGCCGGAAAAACGGTAGGTGATGGTGTCGAGCAGGACGGGGCCGTTCTTGTCTTCGATGATTTTTTTCTTGCGGGCGATGGCATCAATAACCGCCAGCGGGTTGTAGCCATCCACGCGCTCAGCATGCATTTGCTCAGGGTTGACGCCGGCGCCGAGGCGGGCCAGGACTTTGAACCCCATGGTTTCGCCGACCGGCTGGCCACCCATGCCGTAGAAGTTGTTGACGAAATTGAGGATCAAAGGCAGCCCGCCGCGATGGGCTTCATCCCAGAGCAGTTTGAACTGGTCCATGGTTGCGAAACAGATGCCTTCCCACACCGGGCCGCAGCCGGCCGAGGCATCGCCGATGTTGCAGATCACGATGCCGGGCTTGCGATTGATATGCTTATACAGCGCCGCCCCGACCGAAATATCACCCGAGCCGCCCACGATGGCGTTATTCGGCATAATGCCGAAGGGGGGAAAGAAGGCATGCATGGAGCCGCCCAGGCCGCGGTTGAAGCCGTAGTCTTTGGCGAAGATTTCCGCCAGCGCGCCATAGACAAGGTAATCTATGGCCAGGTCCTTGGCGGAGCCGGTGGCATCCTTTTCGACGACGCGCAGGGTGTCGCCGCCGAAGTAATCGCGCATAATCTTGAGCAGGGCGTCATCGGACAGCTTGGCAATGGCCGAGAGGCCTTTGGCCAGGATTTCTCCGTGGCTGCGATGGGAGCCGTAAATATGGTCCTCCACCCCCAGCAAGTAAGCCTGGCCCACGGCGGCGGCTTCCTGGCCGATCGAAAGATGAGCCGGGCCGCGGTGATTGTATTCGATGCCGTGGAAGCTGCCGCGCAGCTTGATTTCGTTGAGCATGTTCTCGAAGGCTCGAATAATCTCCATATCGCGCTGGATGCGCAGAAAATCGGCCTTGGAAAAGCGCTTGGCGGCGAATTCCTCTTTGCAGGTTTTGCGGTACTGGTTGATCGGAATGGGGGTGAATTCGATCTGTCCGGGGCGGCGGTTCTCGACGGGATTGACGAATAGGCTCTTGGGCATAATTGCTGTTAGTTCCTTTGCGGTAAGTTGATGTTCATAAACAACGCGGTTGAAAGTCTGGGGTCTTTATTCCCCCGGGTAATCCACTTGAATGCCCTGGGCGGTCAGAAAATCCATCCACTCCGGGCTTGGGGCGCGGTCGGTCACAATGCGGGAAACCAGTTTCCAGTCCACCACTTTGCACAACGAAGCGGCGGCGAATTTGGTATGGTCCACGAGCAGAACGGTCTGGCGGGCATTGCGCACGGCGCGGCGATTGAGATCCGCGCTTTCCAAATCAGCGGCCGCGGGGCCAAACTCCCGGTCCAGGCCGTCCGCGCCAATAAAACATAGATAGCCGCGCAACTGGTCAATCGTCGCGGAGGCCAGCACCCCGACCGTATCCATACGGTCCGGCCGATACTGCCCTCCCAACAGGATTACCGAGACGCCCGGCGTGTCCAGTTCCAGGGCCAGTCGGGCGGAAGAGCAAATAATCGAAAGCCCGCGCCGGGTCTTCAAAAAAGGCAGCATTTCGAAGCATGTAGTGCCAGAATCCAGAAAAATCTGCTCGTTTTCTTGCACCAGGTCTGCCGCAAGCCGCCCGATAATCCGCTTAGCTTCTACGTTACGCTCACCTTTGGAACGAAAGGAATAGTCGGATGGGCGCCGAAGCGTCGCCCCGCCATAAACGAGTTCGATCTCCCCGTCGGCAGCCAAAGCCTTGAGATCGCGCCGGACCGTCGCTTCGGACGCAGGCAAACTTGCCGCCAGGTCTCGAGCAGAGACGTGTCGCTTCTCGAAAATGGCCGCAAGTATCTTCTCGCGCCGCTGACGAAACGAATTCATAAGTTATCCCAAAGCCAGGCAACCTTAACTGCTGCCTTTCAGCCTCGCCGCCCAGATTGGCCATCCAAGCGTTGCGGGACCGCCTTATCGGATTCAATGAATATGGTTTAACCTCATTCTGACAAGGACGCAACATATTTTTATCAAAATCTGATTGACTGCTGACTGTCTTTAGCTGAATATTGAAAGAGTTATGTATTAAGTTCAGTCACAGACCCGTTGATTTATGCCGACGCTCACATTACCACCCGTAGGCAAAACAGCTTCTAAAGCGACGATTCTTCGCTGGCGAAAGCTGGCAGAGCAAGTTGTTCGCAAAGGAGAAATCCTGCTGGAAGTTGAGACGGACGAAGGCTTGGCTGTAATCGAATCGGCCATGGATGGCATAATTAAGGAGGTGCTGGCTCCGGCGGGCCGCACGATTTCCATCGGGGCACCTCTGGCGGTTATTGAAGGCGTGGCAAATCAATCTGCCACTCAACCCATCAAGCAGAAATCTATTCCCGTGACCAAGACAACCATTTCCACCGGCAAAGTAATCCCCATACTCATGCCCAAAGCCGGGCAAAGTGTAGAAGAAGGCGTCATCGTTAAATGGCACGTCCAGCCCGGGGCGATGATTAAGAAGGGCGAAATTATTTTCGAGATTGAGACGGACAAAGCGACAATTGAGGTCGAAGCAACGGATTCCGGGCGATTAGCGCGCATCGTGGCCGGGGAAGGCGCCAGCAGCCCGGTGCTGCAACCGGTGGCTTATTTGGCGGATAATGAGGCTGACGTTGACGCCTTTATTGCCGCCTCCAGCACTAGCCCGGCTTCACCTGCCGCAGCCCCAGCGGCCCCGGTGGAAGCAGCGGAGAAACCGAGCGTGGAATTGGCGCCTCCCGCTGCCGCCATTGGCACCGGGCGGATAAAAGCTTCACCTGCAGCTCGCAAGCTTGCCGCCGAACGCGGGGTGAATCTGGCAACCGTGGCACGGGGGTCCGGACCGGGCGGACGCATTCTTTCGACGGATATTCCCGCCACCGGTACGCCCAAACCTGGGCTTGCAGCGGCGGAGCCCGTGGCCGCTGGAGAATTGCCGGCCGGGGCCATCCGCAAGCGTATGAGCGGCATGCGCAAAGCCATCGCCCGCAATCTCACGCTATCAAAGACCACCATTCCGCACTGGTATCTCCGCGCGCGTATTAACGCCGGGCCGATGATGGCCTTCTACAAAAGCCAGAAAGCCAAGGTTGGATGCAGCGTGAACGACATCATAGTCATGGCCAGCGCCCGGGCGATCATGGATTTCCCGGCGATGCATAGCCGTGTAGATGGCGAGAGCGTTATCGAGTTTTCGGGGGCAAACATCGGCATTGCTGTGGGGATGGACGATGGGTTGGTGGTGCCAGTGGTTATGAACGCGGAGCAGTTGACGCTGGCGCAGCTAGCAGTGGAAACAAAGCGCCTGGCCAACCAGGCCCGCGCCGGCAGAATTGAGAACATGGGACAGGGCATCTTCACCATCTCCAACCTGGGCATGTATGGGGTGGATGAGTTTGTGGCGATCATCAATCCGCCCGAGGCGGCGATCCTGGCAGTGGGAGCCGTGCGTGAGGATGTAATTGTGAAGGACGGGGCTCTCAAGGCCGGGCAAACCTTGCACCTGACTTTAAGCGCCGATCATCGGCTGATTGATGGCACCTTGGGAGCGCAGTTCATGGCGCGGCTCAAAGCGTTGCTGGAGAATCCGCTCCAGTTGATCGCCTAAGCCGGGCTGAGGCTGATTACGGATCATTATGAGCAAGCATTACACGATAGCGATTTTAGGAGCCGGCCCGGGGGGGTATATTGCGGCATTGAAAGCCGCTCAAATGGGCGCGCGCGTCGTGCTGGTCGAGAAGGATCACCTGGGCGGCACTTGCCTGAACAACGGGTGCATTCCATCAAAGGCCATTCTGGGCTCAGCCGAGTTAATGCATCGCATCCAGCATGCGGCGGCGATGGGACTCGAAGTGCCCGCCGGAACGGTCGCGAACTGGGGAAAGATTCAGGCGCGCAAGGATAAAATCCTGCAAACGTTGCGGGCAGGCATCAAGGGCTTGCTCGGCGCGCGAAAGGCAACCGTCCTGTTGGGGTGCGCCACCCTGGCCGGAGCGGGAAGAGTGGTCGTCTCCGGGGCGGCTGGCGTGCTCGAGGAGTTCACGGCGGATAAAATCATTCTCGCTGTAGGCTCGGTGCCGTCGAGAATCCCGGGATGGCCAACAGATACCCGCGTCGTTTGCACGAGTGACGAAGCACTGCATTGGCAGACCCTGCCTCGAAAGCTGCTCATTGTGGGGGGCGGCGTTATCGGGTGCGAGTTTGCCTGCATGATGCAGCCGTTGGGAGTGGAAGTGACGATGGTCGAAATGCTGCCCCAGATTCTGCCGAACCTGGATGGGCAAGTGGCGCAGACGCTGCGGAAGATACTCGTGGCTCGGGGCATTCGAATATTTACGGGGGTGAAGATCGAAAGCCTGGCGTTGGGCGGGGCGGGCGCAGTGGCGAAGCTGGGCAACGGCGAAAGTCTGGAGACCGACCGGGTGCTCGTGGCCACTGGCCGACGGCCAAACACTGCTGATATCGGGCTCGAAACGATTGGACTGACGACCGAACGCGGGTTTATTCGCGTGAACGATCGCATGGAAACGGTGTTAAAGGATTACTACTGCATTGGCGATGCCAACGGGCGGTGCCTGCTGGCCCATGCGGCATCGGCGCATGGCGTGGTGGCGGTTGAGAACGCGCTGGGTCAGGGACATGAGTTCAAAGCTCCGATTCCCAACGCCGTTTACACCTTCCCGGAAGTGGGAACGGTGGGGTTGACGGCCGAAGAAGCCCAGGCCCAGGGCTTCCCGGTGGCGGTCGGAAATTTCCCGCTGTCGTTTCTAGGCAAAGCCCTGGCGGTCAATGATCCCGAGGGCTTCGTAAAGGTGGTGCGCAATCGTGAAACTGGCCGCCTGTTGGGGGTGCATATGATCGGGCATAATGCAACCGAATGCATCGCCGCCGCCGGAGCGCTGTTGCATCAGCAAGTCAGCGTGCAGGATATCGCAGAAACCGTGTTTGCGCACCCGACGATCAGCGAAGGCATCAAGGAAGCAGCCGAAGACGCGCTGGCAATGGGGCTGCATTTGCCGCCTCGGAAGTTTTTGCAGGTCACGGCCGGTGTGGAGTAGTATTGGCCTGCTGGAAGTATTTTTATGACGCAACGCACCGCGGAAGCCCTCGCCCTGCTTAAAGGATTGGGAACGCCCACGGCCCTGGCGGCCGAAGCCGGGTCCGGCAGCCCACGCCTGAAAAGGCTGAAAGTCAACAGCCATATCCACCTGCCGCCGAATTTCTCCGCGTTTCAGACTGTGGCGCAGGCCATTGAGCTTTCTGTTGCGCAAGGAATCCAGGTTCTTGGCGTCAGCAACTACTACGACTACGAAGTGTATGGCGATTTCGCCGAAAGCGCCCGCCAGGCCGGCATCTTCCCCCTGTTTGGGCTGGAGATTATTTGCCTGATTGACGAATTGGTGCAGCAGGGCGTGAAGATCAATGATCCCGGCAATCCTGGGAAGATGTACATCTGCGGCAAAGGCATTACGCGCCTTGAACCGTTCAGCGCGGAGGCAAACCGGTTGCTGAGCCTGATCCGCCACAATGACAGCACGCGGATGCGCGAGGTCATCCGCAAGCTGGGCGAGGTGCTGGCCCAGCGCGGCCTGCCTATTCCGTTGACGGAGGCCGACGTGATAGACATGGTGGCCCGACGCCACGGATGCCCCCGCCAACGCATCTACCTCCAGGAACGGCATGTCTGCCAGGCTTTTCAGGAAGCGATCTTTGCCCGTGTTCCCGCGGGCGAACGCATCGAGCAGCTTGTGAAAGTTCTGGGGTTGGCGACGACGCCGAAGTTCGGCCCCGAGGATGCCGTCGGGATTCAAAACGAAATTCGCACCCAGCTTATAAAGGCGGGCAAGCCCGCGTATGTGCCCGAGACTTTTATCAACTTTGAACAGGCCTGGCGGCTGATTCTGGAGTTGGGCGGCATTCCCGCCTACCCTACGCTGGCCGACGGCACCAACCCCATCTGCCCTTTCGAACAGCCCGTGGAAAAGCTGATCGCCAATATCAAAGCTCGCGGCTTCACGTGCGCCGAGTTTATTCCGATCCGCAACACCCCGGAAGTGCTAACCGAGTATGCCCGGGCGATGCGGGCGGCGGGCCTGGTGGTCACCGCCGGCACCGAGCATAACACCCTGGACCTGCTTCCCATCGAGCCAACCTGCGTGAAAGGCCTGGCGGTTCCGGAAGAACTGAAGGACCTCTTTTGGGAGGGCGCCTGCGTCGTGGCCGCGCATCAGTTTCTCACGCTTCACGGCGAATGCGGCCTGGTGGACGCGCAGGGCCAGCCCAATCCGAATTATCCCAATGCCGCGGCTCGCATCTCGGCGTTTAAGTCGTTGGGCGAGACGGTTATCGGGCGTTACCTGAATTCAAAATAATACCTCTATGGCATCCCGCAGACAGTGGCCCGTTTTTACCAAATCTGACACGCCCCTGGAGGCACTCGTGAAGCTTTCCCGCTTCTACGGGGCCGATCCGGAGTTTGTCCTTGCCGGCGGCGGCAACACCTCCGTCAAGGTTGGCAATCGGCTATTCGTCAAAGGCAGCGGCCATGCCCTGGCCACCATTTCGCCCGAAGGTTTTGTTGAGATGGACCGCCTGCAGCTTGAGAGTCTGCTGCACAGTTCCCTGTCCAGCAATCGGCTAAAGCGCGAAGCGGAATTCAAAGCCGCGACGCTGGCCGCCCGCATTCACCCGGAGAAGCGCCAGCGCCCGAGCGTCGAAGCCCTGCTGCATCATCTTATGCCGGGGCGGTATGTTGTGCATACGCACAGCACCCTGGTGAATATGGTGACCTGCTGCGTAAAAGGCCCGGAACTCGCCCGGCAATTGGCCGCCGAAGTGGTTTGGGTGCCCGAGGTGGACCCCGGTTATATTCTTTCCCGAACCCTTTGGCAGGCGCTGACTGACTACCAGAAAGCCACGGGCCGAAGCTGTCCACGCGCCGTGCTCATGCAGAATCATGGACTGGTCATCTCCGGCGACACCCCCGCGCAAATCCGCCGGCATACCGACTGGCTGGTGCGGACGCTGCGCCAGCGGTTGGCAGCGGTTGGCAAGGCGCCGCCGTTTGGCCGGGTTGCCGGGAGCGAACCGGCCGCCGCCCGCAATCTCATTCAAACCATCGGGCCGGCCCTGCGCGGGCTGCTGGCTGCGGGCGACAACCTGAAGGTGGTCACTTTTTCCGATACGCCCGAAGTGATGGACCTGGTCGGCAGCGCGCAAGGCAAGGCCGTTGCCACCGCCGGCCCGCTGACCCCGGATCAGATCGTTTATTGCAAGTCCTTCCCGTTGTGGTTTGAGCCTGCCGCCGGCGCCCCAGCCACCGCATTAGTTGAACAACTCCGGCGGGCAATCCAGCAGCATACGCGGAAAACCCGTTCAGCGCCGCACGTTGTTCTGGTCAAGGGCCTGGGGCTTTTCGCCGCCGGCGACGATCTCACGGCAGCCGAGACCGTGCGGCAGGTGTACACCGACGCCATTAAGGTGATGGCCGGAGCCCGCCGCCTGGGTGGCATCCGCTACATGAATCCCGGTTTGCGCAAGTTCATCGAAGACTGGGAGGTCGAGTCGTATCGCAAGACCGTCAGCGCCGCGGGACAGGCCGTTGGACGCGCCGCCGGCAAGGTTATCGTCGTCACCGGCGCAGCCCAGGGATTCGGGCTGGAAATTTCGCAGGACCTGGCCGCCCAGGGCGCCTCCGTGGTGCTCACGGATGTTAATGCCGCGGGCGCGGTGGCCGCGGCGGCGCAAATCAATGCCCGGTTGGGCAAACCCCGCGCCCTGGGGCTGCCAATCAATGTCACCAGCGGCGCTTCCGTGGCCGAGGCCATTTACCAGATCGTCCGCGTCTTCGGCGGGCTGGACGTATTTATTTCCAACGCCGGCGTGCTCAAGGCGGGCAGCGTGAAGACATTGCCGGAGAAGGAGTTCGACTTTGTCACTGCCGTAAACTACAAGGGCTACTTCCTTTGCGTGCAGAAAGCCGCGCCAATTCTGGCGATACAGCATCTGGCACGGAAAGAATACACTTCAGACATTATCCAGATTAACTCCAAATCCGGTTTGCAAGGCTCGAATCGCAACGGCGCCTACGCCGGCAGCAAGTTTGGCGGCGTTGGCCTGACGCAGTCATTCGCGCTGGAATTGATTGAGGATGGCATCAAGGTGAACGCCATCTGCCCCGGCAATTTCTTCGATGGCCCCCTCTGGTCCGATCCCCAGAACGGCCTGTTCGCCCAGTACCTGCGCAGCGGCAAGGTGCCGGGGGCCCGGACAATTGCCGATGTGAAGCGATTCTACGAAGCCAAGGTTCCGATGAACCGCGGCTGCACCACCGCGGACGTCGTAAAAGCCATCTACTACCTCATCGAACAAAAATACGAGACTGGCCAGGCGCTGCCTGTCACGGGCGGCCAGGTTATGCTCTCGTAACACTGCCAGGAATACAACATGCCAAACACTGCACTCCCCACAACGCAATACGCGCTTCAACTGGTTGGCCCCGGCCAACTCACGCTTAATCCCGCCAAGCCCGTCATCCCCCCCGGCCCCTGCCAGGTTCTCGCCCGGATCGAATGCGTGAGTCTCTGCTTCTCCGACCTCAAGCTCCTGAAGCAATTTGATCAACACCCCCGCAAAGGCGCCGTCGTCAAGGGAATCAGCCCGGAGGCGCTGCGCGAAATCCCCAGCTATGTGCCCGGCTCTAAACCGACCGTCCTGGGCCACGAGGTCACCCTCCGCATCGTCGCCGTCGGCGCCAAGGTCAAGCACCATTCTGTCGGGGAACGCTGCATCGCGCAGACCGACTATCGAGACCTCCCCACCGCCGGCTCCGCCTCCGCCTTCGGCTATAACTTCGAGGGCGCGCTCCAGGAATACGTGCTGATGGATGAACGCGTAATTATTGACCCCACCGGCGAGCGATTCCTGATCCCGGTCAGCGACCAACCGGCCGCGGCCGCCGTGGCGCTGGTGGAGCCTTGGGCCTGCGTGGAAGACTCGTATGTGAACCTCGAACGCCAGACACTCAAAGCCGGCGGCCGGCTGTTGATCGTCGCCGATGATCCCGCGCTGGTTTCACTGGACGGCCTCCCGCACGCCCCCGCCGGTCCGCCCGCCGAAGTCTTGCGCCACACCCCGGCCCAGGTTGGGACTCTGGCTGATCAATCCTTTGACGACATCCTCTACTTCGGCGCCAGCAAAGCGGTCTTGGAAGTTCTCAATGATAAGCTCGCGGCCCGCGGCATCATCAATATCGTGCTCGGCGGCCGGCGCATCGGGGCCCCCGTCAACATCGGCGTCGGCCGAATTCACTATGGCATGACCCGCTGGATCGGCACGACTGGCAGCGACCCGGCCCAGTCCTACCAGGTGATTCCGCGCACCTGCGAACTTCGCAGCGGCGAAAACTTCGTCGTGATCGGAGCCGGCGGCCCCATGGGCCAAATGCACGTCATTCGCGCCCTCTGTTCCGGGGTGCCGCACCTCACTGTCATTGGCACTGACATGGATGACGCCCGGCTGGCTTCGCTGCGGCAAAAAGCGGAGCCATTCGCCCGGGCCAACGGCGTGACCCTGAAAATGGTGAACACGGCCCAAACACCCCTCCCGGGCAAATATTCTTATTTTGCCCTCATGGCCCCGGTGCCCGCGCTGGTCGCCAACAGCATCCGCGACAGCCAGCCCGGCTGCCTCATCAACCTCTTTGCCGGCATCCCCGCGCCCACCAAACATGAGCTGGATTTGGATACCTATATTGCCAATCGCTGCTTTATGTTCGGCACCAGCGGCTCGACTATCGAGGACATGAAAATCGTGCTGCGAAAGGTCACCTCGGGGCAACTCAACACGAATTGCTCGGTGGACGCCATCAGCGGCATGGCCGGAGCCCGCGCCGGCATTGCCGCCGTCGAAAATCGCACCTTGGCCGGCAAGATCGTCGTTTACCCGATGCTCTATGATGTAGGGCTTATCCCGCTGGCGGACCTCTCCCGGCACTATCCCACCGTCGCCGCCAAACTCGAACACGGCCAGTGGACCCGGGCCGCCGAGGACGAGTTGCTTCGCGTGGCCGCCAAAGCCTAGCCGATGGCAGCCCGAACTTTCGTCGGCTTCGGCTTCGGGCCAATCCAGAGCGCGCTCTTTCTCTATGAAGCGTTTCGCTCCGGGCATTTCTCGCGCCTCGTCGTCGCCGAGGTAAACGAGGCCATGGTCCAGGCGGTTCGCTCCGCCGCCGGGCGCTACACCATCAACATTGCGCTTCCTGACCGCATCGAACCGGCAACCGTTTCCGGCGTCGAACTCTACAACCCCGCCGTCCCGGAAGATCGCCGCCAAATCGTTCAAGCCATCGCCGAAAGTGACGAACTAGCCACCTCGCTGCCCAGCGTCGCCTTCTTCGACCGGGACCACCCGACCAGCGTGGCCCGCGCGCTGGCGGACGGTTTCGCGCTCCGGCCCACGCCGCGCCCCACCGTCATCTATGCGGCCGAGAACCACAATCACGCTGCCGAGCTGCTCCGCCAGGCCGTCGAAAAATACTGCCCCCCGCCAACGCTCCAGGGCATCCAGTTCCTCAACACGGTCATTGGCAAAATGTCCGGCGTCATCACCGACCCCGCCACCCTGGCGCGGCTGAAGCTGACGCCGCTGACCCCGGCGGTTCCCCAAGCCGTGCTGGTCGAGGAGTTCAACCATATCCTGATCTCGCAAATCACCCTGCCCGGTTTCACCCGTGGAATTGATGTATTCATCGAAAAGCCCGACTTGCTGCCTTTTGAAGAAGCCAAACTCTACGGCCATAACGCTATCCACGCGCTCATCGCTTATCTGGCTGCCCGGCGCGGGTTGACGGCCATGTCCGATGCGGCCGCGCATCTCGACATTATGGCGACCGCGCGGGCCGCCTTTATCAACGAATCGGGGGCCGCCCTGATCCGCAAACACGCCGCGCTGGGAGATCCCCTCTTTACTCCCGCAGGTTACGCTGCCTATGCCGACGACCTGCTGACGCGCATGGTTCGCCCCACCCTCAACGATCTCATCGCCCGCGTCACCCGTGACCAGGTTCGCAAACTCGGTTACGATGACCGCTTTTTCGGCACCATGCGGTTAGCCCTGCGGCATGGCATTCGCCCCGTTCACCTCGCGCAAGGGGCGGCGGCGGCGGTCCGTTCTCTGATAGACCAATGGGATGGCCTCGGCCAGGCCGTGGCCGCACTGCCGCGGCCAACCGCATCGTGGTCAAAGGAATCGGTCGGCAATCTGCTCCGTGCCATCTGGTCCACCAAAGCCGGCCCGGAAGCACCCTCCCTCATAGACCTGACCTGGGAATCCGGGATGGCTTAAAGACGTCCCTCACCCCCAATCCCGGCTGCTCGCTGCCTTGGTTGGAACGCTTCAGTTGGGTAATTCAACCGCCCACCCTCGTTTCATTGGAGTCTGACCGGGCCTGACCGCCCAAACTGCAGCCCTGGCGAACTCTGTGTTTAACCAATTCAAGGGCGTGGCTGCTGAACCCCGAGCCTTTCGCCTGTAAAATCAATAGTTTAGGTGTGAAGATGAATAAAATAGAGGCAGAATCATGCCGATTTCGGCTTACCCCGAACGCAGCCCGGACATACCTTGCCCCTACGCCGTGTACAAGGGGTGTACAACGGATGCTCAACGGGTGTACAAAGGATTTTCCATAGTACATCTGGTGAGCATCCGTTGTACACCCGTTGTACACCCCTTGTACACGGCCAGGCGGTAGCTATGGAATAGCTTGAAATGGCGGAGGTTAGGTTGGGAATGACGGTTCCTCCACGATTTCGGCGGAATAGGCCAGAAGGAGGAGCAGGCTTGGGGGATGGCGCCCGAGGCCTTATTTCATGAACTATTGGGATTGGGATTAAACTGGGAAGTGACCACGAGCTGCTTTGAGCCTGCCAGCGGCATGGTGTTGCTGGAGATACCGGAGCGGCCCTCGTTTTGGGAATCGGCTCGCTGTCCCCAGGATGGCGGGCGCGTGCTCTACAATGACCACACCGAAGAGTTCAAACCCTGAAAACCTCAGTCCACTGGCGCAAGTCCGCTTGGCCAGGATCCAAACCCAGAACCTCTATGAACCGGCAGCGAAGCACCATCAGTCGCGTCGAGGCATGCGCTCTCGCTGCTCCCAGCGACATGGGTTTGGCTAAGATCAAGCTGCCGGCGGAAACCACGCTGGGTTCAATTGCCGGACGGCATTAAGCATGAACTGCATTGCTACCGCAGCCAGGAGCAGCCCCATGATGCGGGTGGTGATGCGCATCGCAATGGGGCTAAACCAGCGGGTGCTGCGCGCGGAAAAGCGCAGCACCCAATAGCTCGCAAAGCATACGACTGCGATGCAGACATAGAGGGCCGCGCATTGGCCGAGGTTGGCTGCCTGGTTATGGAGCAGAATAGCCGTGGAAATAGCGCCGGGCCCGGCCAACATGGGGATGGCCAGCGGCGTCACGGCGATATCGGCTTTCTCCAGGCCAGCCGCCGTTTCCTCGCCGGTCTCCTGCACGCGCGAACGCTGCGCGCGCAACATGTCCAGGGCCACCAGCAACAGCACAATGCTGGCGGCGAACTGGAAAGCGGGCATGGTGATGCCGAGGAACTTAAAAATCCATTTGCCGGCGATGGCAAAGGCCAACAGAACCCCTGCGGATACGCAACTGGCCAGCCGCGCCGTTTTAATACGTTGCTCGGCTGAATCATGGGGCGTCATGGCGAGAAACGCCGGCACCGCCGCAAATGGGTCCACAATGACAAAAAGCGAGCTGGCGGCCAGGAAAATATATTCAAACAGGCTCATAGCGAACAAGGGGCGAGGATCGCTTCCTTCATACCGTGAATGATCTTTTTGTTGGCGGGACAAATCGTCGCCAGCACGCCTCCCATTTCAACACGCGCGGCATCGGCATCGCCCGTAACAAAATAATAGGGGCAAAGCCGCAGCCGCCCCTGCATCGGCACGAGTTGCTGGCGCGTGAAATCGAACCATTGCGCCTGGATCAGCCTGGGCTTGTGATAACGCTGGAGCACGCATGGCGACCGGGCAAAATTCGCAAGGGCCTCGTCCACTACGATGGCCCAATCCGCCTGCGCCAGGTCGCTGCCAAGAAAGACCCCGCGCGCGCCCCAGGCGCGGGGGGAGAACCCGGAAACTTTGAGGATCAGGCCGCGCTCTTTTTGGGAGAGTTCCTTGAGCTGATGCCAGTCGGAAAGGTTCAATTCCGGAATAGCGGCGTGGGGGGGCAGCGGAGTGGGGTCAACCAGCCAGGTGTAAGGAACCAGCCGCAGCAGGCGTTGGTAGAAGTTCTCCCCCAGTTCCTGCCGCCAGAAACCGCGCAAGTTTCGGTTCCACAGCAACGCGAAAAGCATCTTTTCTTCAAAGAGCGGTTTGGGGGGAGGAGTCAGGTGAACCCGCCTGGCCGCCGCCCGGGCAAAGAGGTCTTTCGCGCTCGGCACATTGGCCAGATCGAACAATTCGAAAAAGCGATAGACGGCGTCGCCGTCGGCGCATGCGCTAAACTGCGCGTCGCGGACCTGGAATCGGGATGCGCCTAATTGCTCAGCCAGCCAGGCCATTTCGGGACGATAGGTGGCCGCTTCTTCCGAGATGACGATATGCACGTTGGGGGCGTCGCCAAAAATGCCGGCAAAGCCACGCAGCATCCCGTCGGGGCCGCCAAGCACTTCTGCGCCCGTGGCGGAGTACGTTTGGTTGAGCCAGCCGGTGAGGCCGATGCCACCGGGCACGGAATCCAGTTCCGTCACGCTCAAACCGTGATCGCTAATCAGCAAATCCGGCCGGATAACGCGTGGCAGCGCCTGTTTCAGCGCCGGGGATCGTTGAAGTTGGATGAGTTCAGATGGCTTGCCGAGGTCGAGCCACCGGGCGACCCAAGCGGGTTGACGACCTTCCACGCTCCGGCGGTACAACAGGTTGGCCGCGCGGTAGAACTGCAGCAGAACGCGCCCAAGCGTCTCCAGTTCCCTGACCAGCGCAACTCCTAAAGGACAGGGGAAGGGAGAAATTCGCCAGTTCTGGCCCGCGAACAGCCCTTCGGCGGGCAGGTGCTCATAGACAAAACGAGCGCGTTCAGCGGCCTCGGTCGGAGGAGCGTTTGCCTGAGCTGAGTTCATGCGTCGTTAGCATCTCGCGCGTCGGCGAGCAATGCCGGGCTCTAGGTCCGCACCTGGCCGGAGCCAATGCCAATCCACTTGTAGCTGGTCAATTCGTCCAATCCCATTGGTCCCCGGGCGCCGACTTTGTCGGTACTGATCCCGATTTCGGCCCCCATGCCGAACTCACCGCCGTCGGTGAAACGCGTCGAGGCATTCCAATAGACCGTGGCGGAATCCACCTCGGCGAGGAACTGCTGCGCACAGGTTTCATCCTGCGTTACGATGCTGTCGGAATGAGCCGAGCCGTAGTGATTGATGTGGTCTATCGCCTGCCGCACGCCGTCCACCACCCGCACGTTAAGGATGTAGTCGTTATACTCGTTAAACCAGTCCTGCTCCGTGGCGGCTCTAATCTCGAATGTTGGATTTTCGCTTTCGGATTTCAGTATCATTCCGGCCGCGGCGTCCACACGCAATTGAACCTTTTTTTCCCCCAGCCGATGTGCCACCACCGGGAGGAATACGCCCGCCACTTTGCGATCCACCAGCAGGGTCTCCATTGCGTTGCATACCGCGGGACGCTGAATCTTGGCGTTGAGGGCGATTGCTTCGGCCATCTTTAAGTCAGCCGCACCATCCACATAGACGTGGCAGACGCCTTTGTAGTGCTTAATCACAGGCACTTTAGAACACTCGGCAACGGCGCGGATCAAGCCCTCCCCGCCGCGCGGCATGCATAAGTCCACGTATTGCGTCAAAGACAGTAATTCCTTAATCGCTGCGCGTTCGGGAGTGGGCACCACTTGAATGGCGCACTCGGGAAAACCCCGCAAGGCCCGCTTGCCGGCTTCGATCATAATTCGCGCAATGGCTTGATTCGAGTTCAACGCCTCCTTGCCGCCGCGCAAAATCGTTGCATTGCCCGATTTAAAACACAAGCTGGCAGCGTCGGCCGTTACATTGGGGCGTGATTCGTAAATGATGACCACCACTCCAATCGGGGTGCTGATCTTGCGGAGCTTCAGGCCGTTGGGACGCACCCGTTCGTCGAGCACCTTGCCGATGGGGTCGGGCAGCGCCGCGACTTCCCGCAAACCGTTAGCCATGCTGATGATGCGCTGGTCGTTGAGTTTCAACCGGTCGAGCATGGCCGGTGAAAGGCCCATCCCCGCCCCGACCTCCATATCGCGGGCGTTGGCATTTTTGATGTCCGCCTTGTTCTGTTCGAGCGCGCCGGCCATGGCAAGCAGGCAGGCGTTCTTATCGTCGGGGGTCAACCGGGCCAGTTCGCGCGCCGCGGTTTTCGCCTGCCGCGCCAACTGGACCATCTGCTCAGTTAATGTCATAAAGGCAACCTACGCCAAAACGGCGGGCTTAAAAGCCCAAAGTCCACGCGCGCCGCAGTCGGCAAATCAAACTCTGACCACCAGCGGCTCGCGCCAGGCATGGCCGTTTTGCGCCAACAAATCTTCCGCCGCCACCGGCCCCCACGTGCCTGCCGCGTAAAACTCCCGATCCGTCAGTGGCTTGTGTTCCCACGCGCGCCGAATGTCATCCACGAATTGCCATGCCGCCTCCACTTCATCGCGCCGAATGAAGAGCGTCGCGTCGCCCGCCATCGCTTCGAGCAACAGGCGTTCGTAGGCCTCGGGCGTGTAGGCCCCGAACTCGGCGTCGTAACTGAAGTGCATGCGCACCGGCCGCACCGCCACGCTCGTCCCGGGCACCTTGCCATTGAACCGGAGCGAGATGCCCTCGTGCGGTTGCAGGTGAAGCGTCAACGCATTAGGGTCAAGCTTCTGCCCGCATTGCGCCGCGAATAGAACATGGGGCGTTCGCCGAAACTGCACGCGCACTTCGCTGGTGCTCAGCGGCAGGTTTTTGCCCGTGCGCAGATAAAACGGCACGCCTGACCAGCGCCAGTTATCAATAAACAGCTTCAACGCCACGTAGGTCTCGACATTCGAGTTCGGATTAACCTTCGCCTCCTGGCGATATCCCAGGCGTTGTTCTCCGGCTACGATTCCCGCGCTATATTGACCCCGCACCACCTGGCGCGCCATGTCTCCCTCGCTCAAGGGGCGGATTGATTTGAGCAGCTTGACCTTTTCATCGCGGATGGCTTCGGCTGCGAGTGAGACCGGCGGTTCCATGGCCACCAGCGACAACACTTGCAGCAGGTGGTTCTGCACCATGTCGCGCAATGCGCCCGCCTCCTCGTAATAGCCTCCCCGCTGGCCGACTCCCAGCTTCTCGCTGACCGTGATTTGAAAGTGATCTATGGATTCCCGATTCCACAACCGTTCGAACACCGCATTCGAAAAACGGAACATCATGATATTCTGCACCGTCTCCTTGCCCAGGTAGTGATCAATGCGGAAAATCTGGTGTTCCCCGGCAAAGCGGGTTAACTCCTGGTTCAACTGCCGGGCCGAGGGCAGATCATGCCCGAAAGGTTTTTCGACAACCACCCGTTGCCAGCCTGCGCCGCCTTCTTTGTGCAACAATCCGGCGCGATATACCTGCTCGACAACTTCACCAAACTGGCTGGGTGAGGTCGCCAGATAAAGGAGCAGGTTGCGGCGCAGCAACTCGTTCTCCGCAGCGGCCAGTCGCTTCCGCAACGCCTCGTAAGTTGCCGCGGCGGTCAAATCCCCCTGGCAGTACTGCAAATGCTGCGCGAAATCCTGCCAGACCGCTTCGTCCACCGGTTGAGTGCGAGAAAACCGATCCAGCGCGGACCGCAACTCTGTGCGCCATGACGCATCCGTCTTTTCACGCCGCGCCACGCCAACCACGCTGAAGGCTGGGGGCATTTGCTTTTCTTTAAACAGGTGATAGAGCGCAGGCACAAGCTTGCGGGCAGTCAGGTCCCCGCTCGCGCCAAAGATAATAATGACGCACGGTTCCACCGCCTTGCGCCCCTCACTCAGCCGGCAAATGAGCAGATCATCAAATGGGTCAGATAGATACACGCGGAAACCATCGTAGAACCTTCGCGGTTTCTCAAGCACTCTTCTGCTTTACAATTGGCCCTGACGGCCTCATATTCAGCCTGTTTTTGGTAGCCGATGTGGCGGAATTGGCAGACGCGCTAGACTCAAAATCTGGTACTCGTGAGAGTGTGTGGGTTCGACCCCCTCCATCGGCACCATCTGATAAAAGGTTTCCGCTCAGCAGGTTGGGCTTGTGTTAACACCACCTCTCTCTATCTTCGCCCGTCAACGATGATGGTGACGGAAAGCCTGGGTTTGGTCATTGCCGCGATGGCGGGCGGAGCGGTCAATGCCGTTGCGGGGGGCGGGACATTAATCACATTTCCGGTATTGCTGTTGTTTGGCACTCCGCCGGTGATCGCCAATGCTACGAGCACGCTGGCGCTGGTTGCAGGCACTTCGGGCGGCATTTACGGGTATCGGGAGCACCTCGGACCCGTCCGGCAGTGGCTATGGCGCTTCGCGCCCGTCAGCGTGCTGGGGGGAGTGCTGGGAGCCATCCTGTTGACCTGCACCAGCAACCGGGTCTTCTCAAAACTCGTGCCGTTCCTGATTCTGTTTGCGACTTTGCTGTTCCTGGCCCAAGGCGTCTTCCGCCGGTTTGGCAGCCCGGGCGTCCACACCAGCTCCAAGGGGAAACATCGCGCGGTTTGGGGGGCGGTCTTTTTTCAGTTTGCGGTCGCGGTTTACGGGGGGTACTTCGGGGCTGGCATCGGCATCCTGATGCTTGCTTCACTGGGTTTCATGGGCCTGAGCCATATCCACGAGATGAACACGCTGAAGACCATTCTCGCCTCGCTCATCAATCTGGTCGCCGCTGGATGGTTTATCGGTGCGGGGTTGATCCACTGGCCGAAGGCCGGCGTGATGACCGCCGGGGCGCTGTTTGGTTATTTTCTGGGCGCGCATTATGCTCAGCGCATTCCCCCACAACAGGTTCGGCTAATCATCACGCTTATCGGCTTCATCATTTCCGTCGTGACGTTCTATGAGCAATTCTGTCAGTGAGCGGCGCAGAATGTTAGTGTCATTTGTGAGGAGCCGTGATAAATTGCGGCAGTGATGAAACCAACCGGAATAGTAAGCGACATCCTGAGTCTGAAAGGCAGGGCTGCCTGGGCCATCGCCCCGGAAGCCACCGTCTTCGAGGCGATCCAACTGATGGCGGACAAGAATGTCGGCGCCGTGCTGGTGACGGAAGGCGGCAAACTAGTCGGCATCATTTCGGAGCGGGATTATACACGCAAGGTGGTGCTCCGAGGCAAATCCTCCAAAACGACCGCGGTGCGGGAAATCCTTTCCAGCCAGGTTATCTATGTCAGCCCAACGCATACGGTCGAGGAATGCCTGCGCTTGATGACCGATCGCCATATCCGGCATTTGCCCGTCCTTGAGGGAGATAAAATCGTCGGCATAGTTTCGATCGGCGACCTGGTCAACTGGATCATTTCCGCACAGCATTCCACCATTAGCCAGTTGCAAACCTACATCACCGGTTTACCCGGTTGATCGGCGATTCATCCCGCGGGGAGTGCGCTCCGGCTGGTTTAGCGCGCGGGGCGCGTCTTGCCCAGGCTCACCGAGACAAAACGCGCTTGCGGGATGGAAAACTTCTTTACTTCCACCAGCACCCCCTGGGGTTTGTATTCTGCGAGCACGCGTTCGGCGATATTGTCCGCCAGCTTTTCGACCAGCTTCCAGCTCCGGCCCTGCCCAAAACGCAGCAGGTCTTCCGCCACGGTTTGGTAGTTGATCGTTCGTTCGATGCGGTCGCTCACCGCGGCGGAAGAAAAATCAAAGTTCATATCCACCGTCAGCAGCAGGCGCTGGGGCTGGGCCCGTTCTTCGTCGGTCACCCCGACGCAATAATACACTTCCAAGTCAACAATCGTTATCTTAGCCATGTTTTTTTGTTTGGGACTCGAGCCGGGTGGCGGCTGACAGCAACGTGCGCGTGGGTTGATTGAGGGGCATTTCGCTGGCCTGCGCCGGAGTCACCCAGCGCCATTCGCGCGCCTCTTCGTTCAAGCGCACCTGAGGCTCACCCACGCAACGACAGGTATAATTCAGCAGAATAAAGTGCGCCGCGCGATAAAATTCCTTTGAGTGAATGCACTCTTGCATGAGCACAAATCGGATGTCGGAAACCTCGAGGCCGGTTTCTTCCCGCAGTTCGCGGCGCAGCGCCTCGATGGCCGTCTCGCCCCATTTAATCTTGCCGCCGGGGATGCCCCAAAGATCAGACCATTTGTGCGTGCGGATCATCAGCACCTCGCCCCGGGCATTAAAGATCAACCCGCCCACGGTGGCGACCGGCAGGCGGTCTTCCGAAACCTGCCGGAGGGAGGCTTTGAGGCTGAACCCGTTTCTTTCCAGGGCTTCGCGCAATTCACCCAGATGCTCGACAATCAAGTCCGGCTCCGCCTGCCGCAATTGATCGAGAGTGTTGTAGCCCGTAAGCACGGCGCAGGAATGAATGCCGCCATGCCGCGCCGTCTCGATGTCGTGCTGCATGTCTCCCACGAAGAGTGTTTCTTCGGCCGCCAGTTGGTTCTCCGCAAGGATTTCGTGTATTTTCTGACGCTTGTCCCAGACATTGAGGTAGGGTTTGTCGAGAAAAGGCCCAAAGCCGGTAGCCGCTGATTGGATGTCAAAATACTCGTGGTGAACGGTGCTAAGGAGGAAGGTGCGAAACTGGCGCGCGCGGCAAAACTCCAGAAATTCCCGCGCATGCGGCAGCGCGCGCACCGAAGCCTGCACCTGCCGAAACTGGCAGTGAAACCATTCCTCCAGCTGCGCCATCGGGATGTGCGGCACATGGCGATCGTAGAAAATTGTGAACGGCAGACAAAACTCGGCGCGGAACTGTTCCAGGCTCATCTCCGGCTGCCGCGCCTGCGCCAGGACATAGTTCGTCGCCTGCCAGACCGCCGGCAGATCGTCCACCAGCGTGCCCGACCAATCGAAGATGATGTTCCGAATCATGCGGCGAGTGTAGTCGTCTTTTCCGCGGCGGCAACTCCCTCGTCAAAGCAGGCGCAAATCGCCATCCCGCCGGCTGGCCCGCGGGCTTTGGCCCTTAACCTTCCGGCGTTTGCCCGGGAAGGGTTCCTGCGCCTGCCGCTCAAGTTCATCGCGCAACTGCCACCAGAGCCGGCGCGGGTCTTTCGACCACAACAGCACGAGAAAGCCGGCCTGATTGCCCTTCGGCCCGATCCGCCATTCGTGTTCCAGGCCCCCAAACCAGGAGAGCGGCTTCAAAAACTCCTCACAGAAAGCCGTTTCCAGCCAGGTATAGTCGTCGCGTTCCGGGGTCCACTCGCCCGTCGCCTGCCGCTGCCGCTGGCGCAGCTCGGCCAGGGCGCGCCATTGTTTCTGCCCCTGGCACAGTTCCACGCAGCGGCGGACAAAATCGCGGCCTTCCACCGCAATCGCAAGGTGTGGGCATCCCATAACGGCGGGGGTTTGGCAAAACGGGCAGCGCTTCTGCGTGATCATAGTTTTACGGTATCCGGCGATGAGGCAAATCATGACTTGCCGGAGAAAAAAGGCCAGCCTGAATCGGCGCTTCCCAATCGGCTCCCCCTGCGATACGCTCCTGCTGCGCGTGGATGAAAAAATACTGGCACGTCATAAATATTGGGATTCAGAACAGCCTGACGTACCGATTCAACTTCCTGGCCCGCGCGTTGTTTGGCCTGGTCCCGCTCATCGCCATGTTATACGTGTGGCAGAAGATTTACGCGGGCAAGGGCGCCGGAACCAGCGTCGGCAGCTATTCCCTGGCTGGAATGATCTCGTATTACCTGCTCATAACCGTGGTGGATGCGCTGACGGCGGTGAACGAGGACGATTGGTTAATCGCGGCGGATATCAAGGACGGCAACATCAGCCAACTCCTGCTTAAACCGATTGATTACCTTTGGTACCGGCTATGCCTGTACCTGTCGGGCCGGCTGACCTACCTGGCCGTGGCGTTCATCCCGCTGGCGCTCTTTTTTGCGTGCTTCCGTTCGTACCTGGAGCCGCCGGCGGACGGAGTTGCGCTCGCGGCCTTCCTCCTTTCCACGGCGTTGACGGCCCTGCTGCAGTTTTTCATGTCTTACGCGATGGCCATGCTGGCCTTCTGGGTGCTGGAGGTCTCCACGTTTATTTTCATCCTGTACGCGTTCGAATATATTGCCAGCGGACACCTTTTCCCCCTGGACATCCTGCCGCGCGGCCTGGAGCAGGCGCTCTATTTCACCCCGTTTCCCTACCAACTCTATTTCCCGGTGAGTGTTTATATCGGCAAAGCGGCGGGCATGGACCTTCTTCGCGGGTTGCTGGTGCAGGCTTCCTGGGTAATCGCGGCGTACGGCGCGGCGCGGTTCGCATGGCGGCGCGGGATCAAGCATTACTCCGCGGTAGGAGGATGAAATGAAACCCACCAGTCCCAATCCCCAACCCGAAAGAAGCGGCGTCGGCACGCGCCCGCCCCCTCCCGCCTCCCCCTCTTTTTCCCGGCTTTTCCGCCCGGCGCTCCGGTATTGCGGAGTCTATGCCGCGCTCTGGAAAAACTCGGTTGCGCGCGAGATGAGTTTCAAGGCCAACTTCCTGCTGTGGATTCTGGTGGAGCTGCTTTGGTTCGCCATGCAACTTTGCTTTATCGGCGTGCTCTACCTGCACACGGAACACATCGGCACTTGGACCCAGTGGCAGGTCGTGCTGCTGATTGGCGCCAGCCACTTCGTCCAACAGATTTTCCAGGCCTTCTTCCTGATTAACTGCACCAATCTCTCGGAGCTGGTGCGCAACGGCAAACTCGATTTTCTGCTGCTGCTGCCGGTCAACACACGCTTTGTTGTGTCGCTCCGGCAAGTGGACCTGGGCGCGTTCGTCAACGCCGCTTCTGCCATCGCCGTGATGATCTACGCTGCGCGCCAGTTGCAGCTGGCGCCCTCAGCCGGGCAGATCGCAGGCTTCCTGGCGCTCTGCGCCGCGGGCGTGATGATTCACTACTCACTGATGTTTCTGTTGGCCAGCATCAGCTTCTGGACCGTGCGCGCCCAGGGCATTGTCTGGGGTTATTACAATCTCTTCAACGTGGCCCGCCTGCCTGACGAAGCCTTCGGCGGCCTGTTTAAAGCCCTGTTCACTTTCGCCCTGCCGATGCTGCTCGTTTCCAACGTGCCCGTCCGCCTGCTGGCCGACAAGCTCAGTTCACCTGGCCCCGTGCTCCTTTTGCTGGGCATGAGCGCGGTTTGCTTCGCCGTATCCGAGCTGGGCTGGCGCTTTTCCATGCGCCGCTATACCAGCGCCAGTTCCTGACGCAACCCGCCTTCGATTGCGGGCGCGGGCCTCGACAGCTTGCCTGTTGGCGCCGGGTCCTTTGCTTTGCGGATCATGAGCCAGGGAGGTTGAGGCTGCGGGTTGGGCGGCGGTTAAGTTCCTCGATGATTGGCGGAAGGGGCGGATCGGGGCAACAGTATGCCGGCAGGGCCAGCCGGTGGAGGGTGCGGCTGTGGCTCCGGTTTTATACCACCGCGCCTTGCTTGCGCAGAATGCCGTTGAGTTCCGCGCCGTCCAGCTTATGGACCGGAATATCCTTTTGATGGCACAACGCGGCCGCCGTGCCCGCCGCCTGCCCCAGGGCCATACAGGTAGCCTGCACCCGGATTGAGGCAAACGCTTCCCGGGCCGCGCAGATCGGCCTTCCGGCGGCAATTAAGTTGTCCGATCCCACAGGAATCATGGATCGGTAAGGTATATTGTAGCCGGTTTTGACTGCCCTGAGATCCTGCTCCCGGCTCCCCGCTTTGTGTATATCCACAGGATGGCCGCCTTTGGCCACGGTATCCGGGAAATCCTTCGGGGCCATGATGTCATCCAGGGTCATCTCGTATAAGCCGGTGATTCTCCGGGTTTCCCGGATTCCCACCTGCGTCCCGGTGTCAATAAGGTAGGCGTTTTTGAATTCCGGGAAGTGCTCCCGCAACAGCTTCACCAGTTTGAAGACATCCTCGCGCAAAGTGCATTCCGCCTGGGTCAGGCTGAGCACGTCGGTTCCGTTCCCGGCATAGCGCGACATATTTACGGAGGCTTCTCCTTTTCGGAAAGTTGTGAACATCCACGGGCCGCCAAATTGAGGCACCGGGGCCTCGTTCCCCAGCTTGAGGAGCGCGTCCCGGATGCGGGAATTGACGTGGCGCTTGCCGCTTTCTCGCATCTCCATGTTCTCAAGCCGGTCCGTATCCACTCCGCCGAGCCTGAACCACAGCGTCATGGGCTGCAGTTCATGGCTTTCGCCGTCCCCCATCACATACGGAAGACCCGCAAACTTTATCACGTCCGCATCGCCGGTGCAGTCAATGAAATACCGGGCTTCGATTTTCTGCCGACCTGATTTATTCTCGATCACAATGCCCGTGATTCTGCCATTTCCATCCCCCTCCCTGAGACATCCGGAAATATAGGAATGCAAAATCAGCGACCCGCCGGATGCAAAGACCATTCGTTGGGCGGCAAGCTTGTAAATCTCCGGATCAAAGTGAATGTTCCCGGACGGGTAAGTGGTGTCCGCGCCTCCGAGCGTCTCCATCAGTTCGGCAAACTCCAGCGGAATCCCGCCGATAATCCTTTTCCGGTTTTTGTTAAATACGCTTAACGGGCTGACCAATGACTGCGTGGCCATCCCGCCCAGAAAGCCATACCGCTCGATCAGAATGGTTTTGGCTCCGTTTCGCGCGGCGGCAATCGCGGCCATCAGGCCGGCCGGGCCTCCGCCGCAGACCGCCACCTCGTATTTGACGGGCAGGATGCCGCCTTGTGCGCTCCCGCGTGAGCTCAGCGTTTCACGACTGATGCCTCTCCCAGGGGCGCCGCCATCGGGATTCGCCCCTTTCGCGGGGCCGGCGGCGGCCATTGCCGGCGGCGCTGCCGCCACGGCCAGTCCGGCGGTGGCCGCCCCCAGGAATTTGAGGGCGTCGCGCCGACTGCAGGCGGTGGTCTGTTTTGTGTTCTCGCTGGCTGCCGGGTTCTCTGCGCTCATAGGATTTCGTTGTTTGCCCGAAGTTTGGCGGTGTTTGCCTTACGATAGCATCCAGACCCGCTGCGCCCACTTCGCCCACGCAGCGCCTGGCGCGAGCGGGCGCGCGAACCGCGATTCCCATCCGAAAGATACTCCGCATGGTGGCGCAACCCCGTGCGCGCAGATCATCCCGCGCTTGGCTCACGCGCGTCCCCGTCCCGAACGCGCACCCTCGAAGCCTTGAACACCTCGGCCAGTTCCTTGTATGGAACCTGCCCCGTCGGCCCGTTATAATGGGCATCCGCCGCATTCGTCGAGTCACTCTTTCTCTCGATGCCACTCACGCCCGCATGTTTTGCTTTATGCGGCTCCAGCGTACCGCCTTGTCCCGCCAGCGGCAAGCATAAGGCAGCCAGAAAGCCAAGCGCGGCTCCGAAAAACTGCCCCGCCGCCTTGCCAGCGGCGCAGTTTGCAGGCCTCGAAGCGCCCGCGGGGCCGCAAGCCCCGGGGCAAGGGAGCGCAGCGATGGCAATCCAAAGGAGTGCGGCGAGCGGGATTGGCTCTGAGTGGCAGGTTTTCCGGCCGGCGCGGCAGGAAACCTGCTTGTCTGGGGGGGCGTTCCGTGTTTAGGTGAGGCGGCGTGCTAATTTGACTGGACTGACTATGATCAATAACCGGCGGACGATTTCCGGTTTGCTGACGGTTTTGCTGTGGGGGGCCTGGGCCTTGGAGGCCCCGGCCAACGGCTTCCGGCTGGGAGGCCAGGATGCCTTTGCGACGGCGCGCGGGGAGGCGTTCGTTGCCACCGCCGACAATGCCTCGGCCGTTTTCTACAATCCGGCGGGCATTACCCAGCTTGAGGGGCTCAACTTCCGGGGCGGAATCAGCGGGCTTTACTACGAGCCGCGCTTTACGCCGCCCGGGCCAGGCCGCACCAATACGTATCATATCAAGGATTCCTGGGCGGCGGTTCCCCAGGGGTTTGCCACTTACACGCCCCGGGATTGGCCGCTGAGCTTTGGCGTGGGGCTTTATGCGCCGTATGGCGGCAGCATAAGCTGGCCGCAGAACACGGGTTTCCGCTCGATCGCCACGGACGCCTCGCTGACTTACGCGACCATCAACCCGGTGGTGGCGTTCCGGCCGGCGTCCTGGCTGTCGCTGGGCGGCGGCCTGATGATCAATTACGTGGACCTGGAAATGGAGCAGGGGCTGCGCAAGCTCAGCCCGCTTTTGAAGGATTACTTCCGCTTTAAGGGGGATGGCTGGAGCGAGAGTTACAACCTGGGCGTGCTTTTCCAGCCGCATAGGAAACTCTCGCTGGGCGCAACGTTTCGCGGTGCAGCCCCGGTGAAACTGGAGGGAAATACGGACTTTTTGCGCCAGCCGAACATCAAGCAGGGACGGCGCTCGGCGCACATGGAACTGGACTTCCCCTTAACGGCCGTGGTGGGGATTTCCTACCGGCCCACCCCGAAATGGAACCTGGAGTTTAACGCGGATTACACGGAGTGGAGCAGCTTTGGCAAAACCACGCTCTACCAATCGCCCGCCCCGCCGTATCCCATTTCCAGAAACGTGGATGTCAAACTCTACTGGCAATCCAGTTGGATTTACTCCTTTGGCGTGACTCGATACTTCGAGCCCGGCTGGCATCTGAGCGCCGGTTACGCCTTTAGCGAGAACTCCGTGCCGAACGCCTATTACACCCCGCTGGCGGCGGACCTGGACCGGCACTTTTTCAGCATCGGCGGCGGGTTCCGGGGAAAGCGCTACAATTTCGACCTGGCCTATCAATTCGGCTACGGCCCGAGCCACAAGGTCACCGGCAGCAAACCCTCCTCGCAGCCCGCCTTGAGCTCCGGCGAACGGGCGGATGGCACTTACGATTTCCTCAGCCACGCCGTAATGCTGACGGTGGGGGCGCGCTTTTGAACTGACAGAAGGCGTTTTCCAGAGGCCCGCCGCGGCCCAACTCTGACGACCTGCGAGACGGTTTCCTCCCGGCTGGCTTTGCCCCGGCTTGGGACATGCTGTATTAGGGCTGGACGGGACGGTGCCCCGAAGATTTTTCCCTGATTCTGCGGCGGTTAACCCCCACTCGCTCAGCCCGGCAAGGGTCACGCATGGTTTTTGCCAGCTTCAAGGACCTTTAGCCGGAACGATTCAGGAGAAATGCTCAACTGCCTGCCTCCGTTCCATCAGAGCCTGATCAGCCCAGGCCGCCCAGACCGTGGCTCCGGCAACCCTCTTTTTTAGCAAATTCAACGGCATAAACATTAAATCCAAAATACCGTTCGACTATAAAATCAATGGTTTACACATACAGGGAGCGGTGGAATGGATTTCGATAGAACGATGGCGTGCGATGGAAGCCTCCAGCTAAGTCGCTTCGGATCAGCCACTTATTAAGCCGGGCGATTTCCGGGCGATCTGATTCCCTCGGAAATCTCGCTCATATCCGCCAAAGATTCACAACTGGCGGTTTTTTCGCAGCTTGGAGTTCAACCTCCCGTTCCGCCCCGCGATTTCGGCCTTTTCCGGCATCCAGATTCACTACCCAGACCCCTTGGATTTACCCTGCCTTCAGGCCGTGTACAAGGGGTGTACAAGGGATGCTCACCGGATGTACCAGCTAAAATCCTATGGACTCCCGATGGGCATCCCTTGTACACCCCTTGTACACGGCTTGGAGGCAGGGTAGATTCAGGGTATGTCCAGGGTGCGCCGAAGCCGGGATGATTGAGATTTTGCCGCTATTTTACCCCTCTTTATGCCTAAACCCTGGATTTTACTGGCGAAAGGCTCGGGATTCAGCAGCCATGCCCTTGAAGTTGCTAAACAAAGGGTTCGCCAAGGCTGTGGCCGGGGCGATCAGGGCTGTCCTGATTCTGATGGAATGGGGGCTGGCAGTTGAGTTGCCCAACTGAATCGTGACGGCTTAGAACTGGCGAGGGCCATGCCGTGGGGTCGCCAGCGCTTGTAGAATGGGCGAAAAAGCGGCCTGGCGCGCCCGCGGAGGGGGTTAAACCCGGAGGGGGATGGGATTGTCCATGGTGGCCATGTCACAAATGCGTTCTGGACGATTTGCGCCGGTTCAGGGGTTTCCGGTGAAATTGGGCGATTTGCGGCGCCCTTCGCGCGTAAAGTCCCTGAAAAGGCGAGATTTTTGCATTTTTCCTGCCTGTGGCGCACGGTTGGCACCGGGAACGCTGTAATTGGGGCTTAAGAGATGAATTGGCCGTCTAGTTCTGCGCTGCCGTGGTCCATGCACCACTCCGGTCAGGGCACAGTTTTGGATTCGGATGCGGCATTGCTTGCCGGCGCCGATGCCCAGCCGGCCAGTTTTATCCCCGTAGCGAGGCGGGAGCGGGCGGATGGCTGGATCCGGCGGGCGCCGAAGGCCGGGGTGCGAGGGGCGGAGGCTGCCAGCCCGGCGCAAGGCGCCGGCATACGCGTTCTGGAAGGAGAAAGCGCCCGGGCGTTGGATTCCCGGCAGAAATGGGATTTGCTTTCGCCGTTTCTGCGGCAGCATGGGCGGGAGGGCATCGCCTACGCGACGCTGCAGTCGGGGATGGAGTATTTTATCGGCCCGAGTGGTTATATTGCCTATACGCGAGCCCGGCACCCGCTCTGGGCGCGCCGGCCCCGGCGCATTGTTTTTTCCGACCCGATCTGCGCGCCGGAGGACGTTCCGGCCCTGGTGGGCAGCTTTTTGGCGCAAGACCGGCACGCGGCCTTCGGCGTCATTTCCGAGGCGTGCGCCCGGGCGCTGCGGCCGTTGGGCTTCAAAGTGAATTGCATCGGGTATGAGCCGCTCATGGCGGTTCAGACCTACAACACGGAAGGCAACTGGAAGGAATTGGACTTGATCAAGCGCGCCCGCAATGAGGCGCGGCGTGAGGGGCTGACCATCCGCGAGGAAAGCGGGATGAGCCTGAAGCAGCGGCGGCGGGAATTGAAAGCCTTCTCGGCCCGTTGGGTTCGCTCCCGGAAGATCAATGACCGGGAGATTTGGCTTTATGCGCGCCGCCCGGTTTTCGAGCCGGAGGAAGGCGTGCGCAAGTTTGTCGCCTACGACCCGGAGCGCCGGGTGGCGGGGTTTGCGTTTTATGATCCGATGTATCGCGGCGGACGGGTGTTTGGCTATTCGGCGAACATCGTGCGCTGCGACGAGCGGCGGTTTGGGCGGCTGGCCACGGCCCTGCACATGGTAGCCATGGAAACATTCCGGGCGGAGGGGGTGGAGGTGCTCAATTTGCTGCTGGCGCCCTTTGGGAAGCTGGAGTGCGGGGCGTTCAACGACGACTGGGCGGCCCGGCAGTTGTTCCGGTGGAGCGCCCGTTTTGGCAATGGCCTGTATAATTTTCAGGGCCTGTCGTTTCACAAATCGAAATACCGCGGCGCCGAGCGGCCGCTTTACTTTGCGTCCAACGGCTGGCTGCCGTGCGCCGATGTGTACCTGGCGTTTGCCTCGGCGGGGATTGCGGACGGCTGCTGGGGAATGCTGCGAAAGCTGCTGCGCGGGTGGCGGGCGGCGGGCGGCGGCCGCGGCGGCCCTCCGGCCTGAGGCGGGGCGCGGCGGGAAGCGCGGGTTGCAAACGTCCGCCGGCGCGTGAAGATTGCATGAAAAGACCACGGACGGAGTCGAGCGCGAGCGGGGCGGCCGCTAAGGGGTTGCTTCGCCCGCCCGCTTGCGACACGCTCACGGCCGCGGTCCCGCGGATCATGAAAAACGGCGCGTCCACAGAGAACCTGGTTCTTGGCGCAAGCCGCCAGGCGGGGGAGCTGCGCGCCCGGTTGCGGCGGCTTACCCGGTATTCGGCGGTGCTGGAGATTTACCAGCCCGGCCTGGTGCTGCAGCTTTCGGAGGTGCTCGAGGGCTTCCAGATCATTCTTCAAGGGCGGGTAATTTATGAGGGGCGGGCGGTGGTCACCGCGCTGATCAACGCGGGCACGATGCTGATCGGCGAAGTCCGGCTGGATGAGGGGAGCTTTCGATTGTCTTCCTTTTCCCCGGGCGAGGATCCCGCGCCCTTGCACGAGGGGTTTCAGGCGTTCCTGGGCCATTGGCAGAAGCTCTACCGCGTGCGGCCCGCCTTCAAGGTGGTGGTGGCCGACATGCAGACCTTTCTGAGCGACCTGCGGCTCTGGCTGGAGCAGACGGAGGTGGAGATTCGCGCCGCCCGGCCCGGCGCGCGGGCGGAGCGGGAGGAAGCCGCCGCGCGCGAAATCGGACGGGACATGGTGCCGGCGTTCGACGCGATGCATGAGCGCCTGGAGAGCATCGCGGCGGACCTCGAGCCGGAGCTGCGGCCGGTGCACCAGGTTTTCGCGCAGCGCCTGTTGCATCCGCTGGTCCTGTGCGCGCCGTTTGCGCATCGCACCTACCACAAGCCGCTGGGCTACGCGGGCGACTACGAGATGGTGAACATGATTTTGCGCGACCCGCATGAGGGCGGCTCGCTGTTTGCGAAGGTGGTAAACCGGTGGTTCCTGAGCCAATGGCCGGCGCGGGCGCACCGCAATCGCATTCAGTATTTGAAGGGGCTGCTGCGGGAGGAGGCGCGCCGCCGGGCGGCCCGGGGGCAGCCGCTGCGCGTGTTGAGCCTGGGGTGCGGCCCGGCGCGGGAAATCCAGGAGTTCCTGGCCGAGGACGCCTTGGGCCACCCGGCGCGCTTCGAGCTGTGGGATTTCAACGAGGAAACGACGCGGCACGTTCAGCGGGTGCTGGAGGATTGCCGGCGGCGCCATGGGCGGCGCGTGGAGCTGGACATCCGGCGGCAATCGGTGCAGCAGGTGATTAAAGAGGGCGCCCGGGCGGCGCCGGCGCCGGTTCGGGAATATGATTTCATCTATTGCGCCGGCCTGCTGGATTACCTGTCGGACCGGATCGCCGCGCAGGTGATGGCGGGGCTTTACGATTGGCTGGCGCCGGGCGGGCGGCTGGCGGCCACCAACGTGGAGGACTGCAAGCCTTTCCGCCACATGCTGGAATTTGTGCTGGACTGGCACCTGTTCTACCGCAACCCCGCGCAGAGCGCGGCGCTGCTGCCGCCGGGGCTTTCCGCCGCCCGGACGCGCGTCCTCAAGGACCCGACGGAGGTGAATGTTTTTGTGGAAGCGAGGAAACCGGAGCATGGCTGACGGCGCGCCCCATAACCGCGAGATCGAGGCGGCGTTTGCGGAGTATGATCGCCGGCAGACGATCAGCAACTTCAAGGTGGCCTGCGTGATTGGCATGGTGCTGATGCCGGCCGGGGTCATTATTGACCACGCGGTTTATCCCGCGCTGGCGGCGCAATTCCTCAAATTGCGGCTGGAGAACGCGGTGTTGATCGGCGCCTTCCTGGCCCTGCTGCTCACGCCGCTGGGGCACAAGTATTACCGGTTCCTGGGCATCACGCTGTTCATGCTGCCCACCTCCTGCATGGCCTACATGATCAAGGTCAGCCCGGATGGCGCGGCCTCGCCCTACTACGCCGGCCTGAACCTGGTGCTGCTGGTGCTGGCGTTTGTGCTGCATTGGACGTTTCGCGAGAGCCTGTGCGCCGCCGTGCTGGTGCTGGGCCTCTACCTGGCCGCGGTCTTCTTTAATCAGGGTCCCGTGGCCTGGCATCTTTTTGTCAACAACGTCTATTTCCTGGGGCTGACGGGAATCATCGTGGCCACGGGCAGCTATTTTCACAGCAAGATCCGCTTTGGGGAATTTGCCTTTCGCTACCAGTTGGACCGGCAGAACCGGATTCTGGAAGCCACGATCCAGCAGCTCAAAGAAACCGAGCTGCAACTGGTGCAATCCGAGAAGCTGGCGTCGCTCGGCCGCCTGAGCGCGGGCATCATTCACGAGATTAACAATCCGCTGAACTTCACCGCGACGGGGCTGTTCACGCTGCGCAAGAAGAGCCGGCACCTGCCGCCCGCGGAGCAGGAGGAATACGCGGATGTGCTGAAGGACGTGGAGGATGGGGTCCAGCGGGTGAAGGATATTGTATCCAGCTTGCGCACGTTCACCCATCCCGAGACCGAAAGCCGGGACGCGGTGGAGGTGGCCGAAGTGGTCACCGCGGCGCTGCGGTTCCTGAGCAACGAATGGAAAGGCAAGGTGCGGATCGAGTCGAAGCTGGCGGAGCGGCAAACGGTCTGGGCCAACAAGAACCTGCTGACGCAGGCACTGCTCAACCTGCTGACCAATTCGCTGGATGCGCTCAAGACCAAGACCTTCGCGGGCGAGCCCCCGGCCATTCAAATCGAGGGATGCCTCGAACCGGGCAAGAGCATCCTGCGGGTGCGGGACAACGGCCCCGGCATCGGGGCGGAGCACCTGGACAAGATCTTCGACCCGTTTTTCACCACCAAGGATGTCGGCCAGGGCATGGGGCTGGGCCTGGCGACGTGCCACACGATCATGCAGAATTGCGGCGGCCGGATTTCGGCGCGGTCGGAGCCCGGCCAGTTTTGTGAGATTACGCTGGAGTTTCCCGCCCCGGGAACGCCATAAATGAAACGATCAGACAACGGCTATGCAGAATCTTTACGACTACCAGAGATTTGCGATCCTCTACGTTGACGACGAAGAGCTGTCCCTGAAGTATTTTACCCGGGCGTTCCGGGATCAGTTCCGCATCTTTACCGCGCCTAATGCGCAAGAGGGGCTGAAGCTGCTGGAGGCGCACAAAGACGAAATCGGGCTGCTGATGACCGATCAGCGGATGCCCGGCGAGAAGGGCATCTGGCTGCTGGAAAAGGCGCGCCAGCTTCGCCCGCGCATCATTCGCATTCTGGCGACCGCCTACAGCGATATGGAGGTGGCCATTGCCGCCGTCAACACTGGCGCCATTTACAAATACGTGACCAAACCCTGGGATGTGCCGCAACTGGAAAACACCCTGCAGCGCGGGCTGGAGTTTTTCATGGTGCAGCGCGAGCGCGACCAGTTGCTGAAGGAGAAAATGTCCGTGCTGCACAATATGATGATTGCCGACCGGATTGTGAGCCTTGGCCTGCTGGCCGCCGGCCTGAGCCACCACATCCGCAACGCGCTGGTGGCGGTCAAGACGTTCCTGGACCTGGCGCCCTCCAAGATGGCCGAGGAGAAGCTGGACATGGAGAGTTTGCGCAACCCGGATTTCTGGAAGGAGTATTACCAGAACGTCCAGGGGCAAATCGAAAAGATCAGCCACCTGCTCAAGGATCTGTGGACCGCTTCGGAAAAGCCCACCTATGAGTTTGCCAACCGCGCGCATCTGCATGAAGTGGTGGCGGGCGTCATCGCCAGCTTGAAGGATGCGTTTGCCGGCAAGCAGATCGTGGTGGAGAACCACATCCCCGACTCCCTGCCGGCGCTCAACGTGGACCTGCCGAAGTTCACGCGGCTGTTTGATCTGCTGCTCCGGGATGAGCTCGTCAGCCTGTCCGCCGGCAACCGGGTCACCCTGACCGCCAAGCTGCTGGATGCCGGGCCGCCGGGCCAGCCCGAGGTGCTGGTCGAGCTGAACGACGACGGACCGGGGCTGCCCCAGGAGGCGCTGCGGCTGGTGTTCGACCCGTTTGTGCTGCGCAGCGACAGTCCGGCCGAATATGGCATCCACCTGATGGCTTGCTATTTCATCGTGCACCATCACGGGGGATGGATTGACGCCCGGAGCGAGCCCGGGCGCGGAACCACGTTCCGGCTGCGGTTGCCGCTCGATCCGAACCGGGCCGCATCCCCGCAAACCGAAGAAAGCTTCCTGCAAAAGGTGCTGCTGAACGAGACGCTCTGGGAAAAGCTGATCTCCTCGGACTGACGGATGTCCTCCGGGGGAACCGCGCCCGTGCGGGACGCCCTCACTCCAGGGTCAGGGTGATCGGGGCGATGTCGGGCTGGACCAGCCGGACTTTCAGCCGGGCGAGCTCATGCCGCCGCAACACCTCGGCCACCAGTTCCGGAACGGACGCAAATTTGGGCGCTCCATACCACTGCGTGTATTTCTCGATTTGCTGCCGGGCATAGGGCACGACCTGGGGATGCACGGAAAGCTCCTCCGCCCGCAGGCCCTGGTCCAGGCCGTTTAGAATCACCTCGGCAAATTCGTAATCACAGCCCAGGTCCTTAAACGAAGTCTGCCCCGGCTCCAGGCCGGCCGAGGAAACCCGGCCCGCCAGGTCCTGGAACCCGAGATGCGCCGCCATCTCCCGGACCAGGCGCTTGGGCAGGTTGCCGATCGGGCTCAGGTGCACCGCTCCGTCGCCGAATAACGTATAATAGCCAACTCCGTAGTCCTCATCCCGGTTGCCGGTGCCAATCACGCTCTTGTTTTCCGTGGCCGCCTTGGCATGCAGAATCACCGCCCGAATCTCCGAAGTCAGGTTGCCGCGATGATACGCATGGCGCAGCGCTTCGGGGTTGGTGGTCTGGAAGGCTTCCACGATGGGCTCGATGCTCTGGACTTCATGCCGCAGCCCCAGCCGGGTCGCGACCTGGCGGGCGTCCTCCACGTCCCTGGCCTCACTGGTGCGCGAGGGCAAAATGTAACCGGCCAGCTCCAGCGGCTGATCGGGGGACTGCGCGTTATGCCGATCAAAGGCCCGTTTCGCCAGGGCCGCCACGCAGGTGCTATCCACCCCGCCGGACAGCCCCAGCACCGCGCCGGTCTTGCGCAGCCGGCGGACGGCTTCCACGATAAAGCCCCCGATCTCATCCGCCACCTGTTCCGGATCCATTCGGGCCAGTTTGATTCGCTGTTGCGCGGTCTTCATCCCGGCCATCCTAATACGATTGCCCGCCGACTGAAATTACTTTTGGCGGGCATCTCCCGGAGTGAACGCTCTCCGGAATCCCGCGCCGGGAGAAGCGGGACGTTCAGGCGCCGGCCCGCGGGGGCGGTCTTTCGCCGGCGCCCGGCGGCAGCGCGGAGTTTCTTCCGCGCACTTCCGGCTTTCCAATTGGCGTCAATGCGGGTTGTATGGGGCGCATCAATTATGGGCAAAGAGTTTAGCATCACGCCGCGCCACGTTGCGCGGGTCGAAACCCGGCATCGCCGCATCGTCACGCCCCTGCCGCACCCGGATTCGGTGCCCACGCTGGAGAAGCTGCGCCAGTTCGAGCCGCAATCCATGCGCGGGCAGCCGCCGCTGGTCTGGGACCGGGCGGAAGACGTGTTCGTTTACGACGCCTACGGCAACCGCTGGCTGGACTGGAGCAGCGGCGTGCTCGTGACCAACGCGGGGCATTGCGCGCCCGAGGTGCGCCAGGCGATTCTCGCCCAGGTCAACCACGGCCTGCTGCATAACTACGTGTTTCCCAGCGAAGTCCGCGCCGCGCTCGTGGAACAGTTGATCCAGGTCGCCCCGCCGGGGCTGGAGAAAGTCTTTTTGCTGACAACCGGTTCGGAAGCGACGGAGTGCGCCCTCAAACTGGCCCGCGCCCATGGCATCCGCAAAGGCGGTCCCCGGAAGATCGGCCTCGTGGGCGCGGAACGCGGCTTCCACGGGCGAACGCTGGGCGCGCAGCAAGCCGGCGGCATTCCCGGGCAAAAGAGCTGGATCGTCAACGAAGACCCGGCGATCGTGCAGGTTCCCTTCCCGGACGGCTACTGGACCGAGGACACCCGCTTCGAGCTTTTCCTGGCAACGCTGGCCCGGAAAGGACTGGCGCCGGAGAATGTCGCCGGCGTGATCTTTGAAACCTACCAGGGCGTGGGGCCGGACTTCGCGCCGGTGGATTACATTCGCCAGCTTGCCCAATGGTGCCGGGCGCATGAGGCCCTGCTGATCTTCGATGAAGTTCAGGCCGGCTTTGGCCGCACGGGCCGGTTCTGGGCCTTCGAGCATTACGGCGTCACGCCGGACCTGATCTGCTGCGGCAAAGGCATCAGCAGTTCGCTGCCGCTCTCGGCGGTCATTGGCCGGAGTGAGATTATGGATCAATTCGGGCCGGGCTCGATGACCAGCACCCACACTGGCAACCCGGCATGCTGCGCCGCGGCGCTGGCCAGCGTGAAAAAGATCGTGGCCGAAAACCTCACCGCCAACGCCGCGCGCCTGGGCGAAATCCTCGACGCGGGCCTGCGGGCCATCCAGCAGCGGCACGCGCAGGTCATTGGCCATTACAGTTGCCGCGGCCTGGTCGGCGGATTGCAAATCACCCAGCCGGGACGCAAGGAGCCGAACCACGACCTGGCGCACGACATCATCGAGCGCTGTTTCCATAAAGGGCTGCTGTTCTTCGCGCCGGTGGGCGCCTGGGGGCAAACCGTGAAAATAGCCCCTCCCCTGACGATCCGCGAGGATGCCCTGCGCGAAGGGCTGGCGGTGCTCAGCGAAGCCGTGGACGAAGCCGTCGCCGCCCCGGCAGCCCGGGAAAAGTAAGCGCCGAACATGGCGCCCGGCCAACCGGAGCCAGCCGCCGGCAACGCGCTCCGCCGCCGCCGCATTTTCAGAGTTGCATAACGGCGGCGGAAAGGGTTAAATTCGGGCGACATTGGATCGGGGCGTAGCGTAGCCTGGCTAGCGCGCTTGTTTCGGGTACAAGAGGTCGTGAGTTCGAATCTCACCGCCCCGACCATTTTCATCCCCCTGAACCATTGCGGCAACCGTGGCCCCGGGCTTTCCTCCAACCTCAGCTCCAGGCGATTGGCTTGGGAGAGCGGACGGGATTTGGAGCCGCGGCGAAATGGCCGCCCCGGAGCCGGAGCATGCCCGCCGGTGCGGGGAGAAATACGGCATCGTTATTTCGTTGCGAAAAAGCCGCCTTCTGCCGCATTATGAAGCTGCAGCCTGCCGTTTGTTCGCGGAAGCCAGGCTGCTGCGCTCTAGCCCGGCTTTGACCTGGTTCGACTCTGGAAAAGTAAAATGGCGCTGGTGAAGTCCAAACAACGCGTCGCCGACCACGGGGAGGTTTTCACCCCCGCGTGGATGGTCGAGGCCATGCTCGACCTCGTGAAGGGCGAAACCAAGCGCATTGACTCGCGCTTTCTGGAACCGGCGTGCGGCAACGGCAACTTCCTTGTCCAGATCCTCAGGCGCAAACTCGCCGCTGTGGAACTCAAATACGGCAAATCCGATTTCGAGCGGCGGCACTACGCACTGCTCGCGCTGATGTGCGTTTATGGCATCGAGTTGTTGCCGGACAACATTGCCGATTGCCGCGCCAATCTGCTGGAAATCTTCGCCGAGTATTTGAATCTCGAACCTTCCGATGATTTCTATCGCGCCGCCGTCTGCGTGCTGTCGGTCAACCTCATCCACGGCGACGCCATGAAAATGCGCACCTGGGACAATTTGCCCATCACCTTCGCCGAGTGGGCTTATCTTTGGAAAGGACGTTACCAGCGGCGCGACTTTAGCCTGCAAAGCCTGACTTTGTCCTCGGCGTTCAGTGCTCAGGACTCGCTCTTTGCCCAACTCGGCAAGCACGAGATTTTCACGCCCACCAAAACCTACCCCCCGATGACTGTGAGTGAGCTGATCGCCAGGACGCCGCAGGCAACACTATAAATCCGCCAACTCCTGCCCGGGCGCATATTGCGATATCCCAGGGCAATGTCCGGGAAAAAGCCCCCCAATCACGCCCGGCCCCCCGCGCCCCAACGAGGTGTCATGCGATAGTCCGGAGCAACCTCCGACAAACTGGGCCACCCTCAATAAACGGGGCAATCCCCAACAAACGGGGCCACCCTCGCCCCAACGGGGCGCCATGGGATAGCCCAGGGCAACGCCCTGGGAAAGAGCCCCACAACCTCGCCAAGCCCTGAAAGGGCGTGATTTCATGCCTCAATCCCTTGCCCAAATCCTCGCGCACCTGGTCTTCTCCACGAAGAACCGGGAGGCGGTGCTGGCCGACGACATCCGGGATGAACTCCACGCGTACTGTGGGGGCATCGTGGCGAACCAACAGGGCACACTGCTCAAGGCGGGCTCCGTCGCCGACCATATTCATCTGCTGATCGCCATGCCCCGTACGTGCGCGCCGGCCGACTTGGTCCAGGAGATCAAGACCGGCACATCCAAATGGCTGAAAACGAAGGGGCTTCGCTATGCCCGCTTTCATTGGCAAAGTGGCTATGGCATTTTCTCGCTCAGTCCATCCCACCGCGCGGCGCATGCGAAATACATTGGCGAGCAAGCCGAGCATCACCGCGCGATGACGTTTCAGGAGGAATACCGGCGTTGGCTGAAAAAATACAACGTTGCGTATGACGAACGTTATGTGTGGGATTGACCCATGTTTCGCCCTTTCAGGGCTGGATTGGTTTGGGGGCGTTGTTCCCAGGGCGTTGCCCTGGGCTATCGCGTGACGCCCCGTTGGGGCGGGGGGGCCATTGGCGCACCCATTTCGTCTTGCCGCATTCGGGCGCATGCCACCACACCGGGGGCGCATAATAATCGCCGAATCACTCTCGCCCCAACGGGGCGCCCGGTGATAGCCCGGGGCAACGCCCCGGGAAAGAGCCCCGCAACGTCGCCAAGCCCTGAAAGGGCGAGATTTCAAGATGCGGTTCCTTGCTTGAATCCTCGCGCCCCTGGTTTTCAACGAGGCATAATGCGGACCCCGGGCCAACGCCCCAACAAACGGGGCCGCCCCCCCCCCCGCCCCAACGGGGCGTTATGTGTGGGATTGGTTCGTGTTTCGCCCTTTCAGGGCTGGATTGGTTGGGGGGCGCTGTTCCCAGGGCGTTGCCTAGGCTATCGCATGATGCCCCGTTGGGGCGCGGGGGCCCGTTGCCGTACCCGTTCCGCCTTGCCTCGTTGCGGCCAAACCGGGCCATTGGCGCACCCATTTCGTCTTGCCGCATTCGGGTGTGGGGCGCCATGCTGGAGGCCGCCTAATGATTGCCCAAACCAACTTTGCACTCCGCGGGTGCAACCCCGACATGCTGACCTGCATCACCAACCTCTCCAACGACGATGGGAACATCTGGTTCCAGTGCATCAAACACTCTTGAGAAGGCAACCAGTGCCTCTATTGCGGCGCGGGCAAATCCGTTTTCGACCGGGCGGCGGGACTTGAAACTCACGCCTGCGCATTCATTCCCACAGCAACATCAAGACTCGGCTCGCCGAGATTTTTGGAGGCAACATGCAATTCGACGTCATCATTGGAAACCCGCCGTATCAGCTTAATGACGGTGGAGGCGACGGCTCAAGCGCCATACCGCTCTATCATCGTTTCATCGAGCAAGCGCTCTCGCTCGAACCAAGATTTTTGTCAATGATCGTGCCATCGAAATGGTTCTCAGGAGGCAAAGGATTGGACGAGTTTCGCGCTAAGATGCTCTCGGACCAGCGCATCAGGCATTTAATTGATTATCCGAACTCAAGAGACGCATTCAGTGGGGTGGATGTTGCCGGTGGCGTTATGTATTTCCTTTGGGATCGGGACAACCCCGGCACTTGCATGGTGGAGACTCGCGCCAATGGCCAAAGTGTTATAGCGGAGAGATCCCTGAACGAATATGAGGTTTTCGTCCGGGATAATCGTGTGCGCGGCATCGTGAAGAAGGTGAAAGCACGAGGCGAGCGAGAGTTTTCAACCCTCGTCTCTGCAAGAAGGCCATTCGGAATCGCTGCGGCCCAAGCGGGAAATAAAACGGGCGAGCTATATTTATATACCAGCAGTGGCGACTGTCGGATTGATCGGAAAGATGTTATTAAGGGGACAGAACTCATCGGGAAATGGAAAGTTCTACTCTCGAAAACATCGAGCGAGCATGCAGGCCAGCCTGATAAGTCGGGCCGGAAACGCGTGCTGTCAAGAATTGAGGTCATGTCCCCAAATTCAGTTGCGACGGAGTCATATTTAATTATAGGGCCGTTCAAATCAGAACGGGAGGCGGAGCACGTTGCTGAATATCTGCGCACGCGATTTGTGCGATTCCTTGTTTCTGCCATTCTGCTTACCCAAAACATCACTCGCGGGTCATTCGTTTTTGTCCCGGCCCAAGACTTCTCAAAGTCGTGGCCCGATAAGGCACTCTACAAAAGATATCGGCTGACTCCCGACGAAATCGAGTTCATTGAGTCCACTATTCGCCCGGTGGGAGAGAGCGATGCGTAAGATCCTCGAAGAAATCCTTGCCCCGAAACCGGAAACTCGCCCGTGTATTTATGCTTACGCGATTGGCGACCCGGCGCATGCGGGATTGCCCAAGATAGGGCAGACTCCGCGCGGCGTGAAGCAGCGCGTGCCGAGCAACTCAAGACCGCCAACATCAAGAACTACACCATTTCGCCAAAAAGCTCGGGGCCAAGCGCGTGCTCGTCGTCACCTTCAAGCCCGCCGTGGAAGATGCCCAAGCTGCCCGCCCCCAACGGAGCGTTATGCAATAGCCAGGACAACGTCCCAACAAACGGGGCCGCCACCCCGCCCCAACGGGGCGTTATGTGTGGGATTGATCCATGTTTCGCCCTTTCAGGGCTGGGTTGATTGGGGGACGCTATTCCCAGGGCGTTGCCCTGGGCTATCTCCTCTTGCCTGTTGCGGCCAACTCCGGTCTCGTTGGCGCACCCGTTCCGTCTTGCGCCCCCGCCCCAACGGGGCGCCATGTGATAGCCCAGGGCAACGCCCTGGGAAAGAATCCCACACCTCGCCAAGCCCTGAAAGGGCGTGATTTCATGCCGCACAAACCGGCCCGCCGTCCCGCGCGGGTCAGGGCTCGAAGGTGATGAACTGGAAATTGTCGAGGTAAAGATTGTAGGGGCCGAGACCATCGGCCGGGACAATGACCAACTCATCGAAGACGCCTTTGCCCGTGCTGGATTCGAGCACGCCGTTGCCGCTGCCGACAAAGGCGCGCACCGGTTCGGCGGGGATGCAAAAACTCACCCATATCCATTGGCCGGCGCAGATCCGGCGGCCCCGGGGCGGGTCAGTCGTATTATCCGAAGTGCCGCCGATCCATTCCAAGGTCCCCACCGTTCCCCCATTCGACCCAATGGGGCCCGTCGAAGACGTCTCGCGCAAGCCCACAGCCAGGTAAATTTCGCGGTCGGTGCGAACGGCAAAGCCGATGCCCTGCTGGAAGCTCACGATCGGATTCGGCAGGCCCGGGGCGTCCCATGTCGCCAGCCGCAGCCAGGGGCTTTGGCCGCTGCTCCCGGCCACAAAACTCCAGCCAATATGCAAGACCTTCGCACTCGCATTGCCCGCGGGAAAAGAGTTGGTCACCCGGCAGAAATTCGGGGCGGCCGAATCCACAAATTCATGGGTGCTGCCGGAGGACGCCGGGGTGCCGAACAACACCCGGACGCCGTTGGCATAGTTCTCGAAATCCGCCAGAGAGTACACGTTGACCTGGCGCGCGCGGTAAAAGCGGTGCGGGTAAGCGTCGGAATCCGCGTCCACCAGTTGCGCGAGTTGGCTGCCCAACCGCACGCGGGATAAAGGCGCCCACTGCCGGAGGTTCGCGCTGGCTTCGACCAAGCAGGTTTGATCCGGGTTGCCATACACCGCCAGCGCGAAACCGGATGCCACATCCCGGCTGCCCGGCTCAAGGCGGATTGGAACATATTGTTGCCCGCGCGCCCGGACGAACCGAACCGCATCCGCCATCACCACCTTGCCGCGGGCGCCGGTATTGTTTGCCAGTTGCACGCTGCCGTTCGTTCCCGCCGCAAAGTATTTCCCCCCGGCAATCTGGACCCACTTCCCGCCGTCGGTCGTTTGGTTCACCAGCGAGGTCACCGATCCTCCCGCATACGAAACCACCCAGGGCGCGTTGGTCGCGCGGTTGCCGCCCGCCGGGTACCAGAGATAGACGTCGTAGGCTCCGGCCCGGCTGATGAGCGGCCGGTACGTCGCGGTCGCTGTGGCCGGGCCATCCGTCGTTGTGGCGTAGTGGTAATTCAGCCCATACCGCCCCTCCGCCGTTTGGCTCACCGTCCAACTGCCCGTGTATGAGGCTTGCGGATTGTCCAGGATCAGGTCGTCCGGGGAAGGGGCGAAATTGCCCGTGATCGTCAGGCTGTTCGTCACTTGAAAAGTAAGCGGGTTCAAGGTGCTGGCAAGGTCGCCCGACCAATGGCTGAAGCCAAAGCCCGCCTCCGGGACGCCGGCCACCGTCACGAAGCTGTTCAGCGCGTGCCCCGCCGCGTTGGGAGCCAGGCTCACGGTGCCGTTTCCCGCGGAGGAAACCCTGACCGGGAGCAGCGTGGTCAGCGTGGCGACCAGCGAGGTGACCGCCCCCGAGGCGTTTGACACCACCAGCCGGTACGTCCCCGCATTCGTGAGCTGAACATGGGCCAGGGTCAGGCTGTCGGCCGTTTCCCCGGCGAGCGCGACCCCGTTCTGCAACCATTGATAACCCAGCGGCCGGACCCCCGCCGCGCGCGCGCGCAGCACCGCATTGCTCCCCACCAGCGCGGATTGATCCTGCGGTTGGAGGACAATCACCACCCCCGTCGGCGTCAGCGAAAAATCCAGGTCCGCCACCGTTCCCGCCACGACCGCCACCGTCTGCGTTGCCGGGGCATGGCCGGGAAACGAAGCGCAGGCGGTGTACAGGCCCGGCTCCAGGTCCACAGCCCCGTAAAAGCCGGTGGCATCGTTCGTCAGCACCCGGGTCGCCGGCCCGCTGAGCGCGATGGTGGCGCCGTCCAGTTCCTGGCCCAGATCGTCATAAACAAAACCCTTCAAGTGCCCGCGCACCGGAGAATTTTTCCATAGCCGGTCCGGCGGCACATCCAACTCGCTGAACACCGGCGGCGTGAGGGGATCGTGGGCCGTCGGCTGCGTGAGCGCTTCCAGAAACGCCGCAATGGGCAGCCGCCCACTGTTGTTGCTGGCGTAGCTATAACAGGATACCCCGTCGCCGCGATTGCCCGCGGGCGTCGTTTGGCGTGTCAGGCGGATCTGGACGAGACTGTTGGAAATCGTGTTCTGGCCGATCGCCGGTCCCACCACGGCCTGCCGGTGGTAGCGATGGTCCTTGATAAAGTTGTTCCACCGCGCGTAGGCCGCCGCCGAAACGGAATGATCAAAATAGGTCATGGGCATGTTCAAATCCAGGATGCCCTCCAGCATCCACGCCAGCCAATTTTGCAGCACGCTGCTGTAGGCGCTCGTGCTCGGAAAATCCGCCGTGTTGGTTATGCCCGGCGAGCCCGTGAACACCGCGGCCGAAAGCACCACCTGGGGTTTGCAGGCGATGGCGGAAAGATACACCTTGCGCACCAGGGCGGTGACCTGGTCGCGGCGGAACGCCGTCCAGTCCGGGTCGCTGGCGGCGGGCCAGCCCGTGCGGTGGAATCGCGAATTGAACCGCGCCAGGGCGGCCTCACCGTAACCCCACAGGACCCCGGGATAACGGATATAGTCCCAGTTCAACCCGTCCACGTCGTAGCGCGAGATAATATCCATGGCCACCTTGAAAATATGCTTTTGCACCTCTGGGTGCGCGGGATCGAAGTAATGGTTCTGCCCATCGGTGCAGAACGCGCCCGTGCTGGTCCGGTTCCGCCAGTCCGGATGGAGATTCAGCGGATGGTTGGGCTGGGGCGGCGGGCTGCTCCCCAGCCAAGCCGGGTAGGCCACGATCCAGCAATGAACCTCCAGCCGGGGACCGTCGTTCGTGTTGTGCGCCTTGGCAATCAAATCCGCCAGGGGATCGAAGTCCTCCGCCACCCCAACCGCTTTGGGCTCAAAATTAGAGTTGTAGAACGCGTCCGCCCGCCGCCGGACCTCCACCACCAGCGCATTGAAATGGCCCGCCCGCGCATCGCTTACCAGTTGCGAAATTTGCGCGGCGTTATACAGCCCCGGACTCCAGCTATCCACCCAGAGCCCGCGGAATTCCCCCGCCCCTCCCGCCACCGCCAGCCAAACGGCCATGACCCCCGCCACCCGTGCGCGCAAGCCCTGCCCCCGGCCAATGCCAATACGATGAAAACAGGCACCGCTCATAGCTGGATACTAGCCGGAGAAACGGAGAATACAATCAGAAATCGCCGCGGAAACTCCCTGCCTCCGCCCGCACAGGCGGGGAAATGCGCGCCCCCCGCCGCCAAGCCGGAACCGGGGCAGGAACGGCATTGTCAGCCACCGGGGCTGATGTATAGTCAAAATACATGGCCGTCCAGAACCGCATTGTTAAAGTCCAAAAGCGCAACCGCGCCCTGGTAAAGTTCGACGACACCCGCATCCGGCGGGCGATCCTCAACGCCGCCCGATCCATCGGCGGCTTCGAACAGGATCGCGTCCCCGGCGTCAATGAAACCCTCTTTGCGGCTTACCGCAGCGAGGATGCCATCGCCGGGTTTCTGGCCGACGCGGTGGTCGTGTGCCTGAACTCCGACCCGCACCACCTGATCTCCAATTTCCCGCCCACCATCGAAATCATCCAGGACGAAGTCCTCCACGCGCTGCGCAGCTACGGCTTCCAAAACACCGCCGACGCCTACGAATGCTACCGGTGGGGCCGTCACTGGCTGCGGGAAGGCGCCATCACGCCGGACAAGTTCGCCGGCAACGGCTTCCCGCGGGCGCGGATGGAGCAGACGCTGGCGTGGAATCGGCAGCGCGGCTGCGACACCGTGGCCGGCCTCAACGAAATCGTCCGACGCGGCAAAATCAAGGCCCTGGTGGAGGAATCCCTCGCCCTTTACGAGCAATCGCTCGACGAAGCGGCCGAAAAAGTCATGCGGCGCCTGGCCAGCGGCGACCAGCTCCGCATGATGTGGGTCAGCGGCCCCAGCTCCTCCGGCAAAACCACCACCACCGTCAAACTGACCGAACGGCTCCAGAAACGGGGCCTGCGGTTCCTCATGCTCAACCTCGATGACTATTTCTGGTCGCTGGTCGAGCATCCGACCGACTGGATCAACGACCGCAACTACGAGACCCCCGAAGCGCTGGATATCCAGTTGCTCAACGGCCACCTCACCAGCCTGCTGGCCGGCGAAACCATCGAAAAACCCATCTACAGCTTCAAAGAAGGCCGCCGCGTCGCGAGCAAACACATCAGGCTTGAACCCGGCCAGATTCTCCTGCTCGATTGCCTCCACGGCCTTTACCCGCCGATCACGGAAGGCATCCCCGCCGCCGCGCAATTCCGCCTCTACATCGAAACGCAAAACGTGCTGGCCGAAGGCGACGGAAGCAATGGCCGCCGCACCCAGTTCACCGACGTGCGCCTGCTGCGGCGCATGCTGCGCGATGTCCAGCACCGCAACCACAGCCCGCTGCTGACCATCCTGCACTGGCACTACGTCCGCTCCGGCGAACTGTTCAGCATCATCCCCCTGAGCGGCCTGGCCGATCATGTCGTCAACGGCGGATTCCCCTTCGACCTCCCGGCGCTGAAACCGTTCTTTGCCGGCCCGGATGGCTACCTGCCGCGCCCCGAAGATTTCGCGTCCTACACCGGCTTCCTGGACGCCCGCATCCGCTACGAGCGCATCAAGCACCTGCTCGAATCCGTCGCGGGCTTGACCCGCGAACAGGCCGCCAGCCGCGAGATTATTCCCGGGGACGCCGTCATTCGCGAATTTATCGGCGGCAGCACCATCAAAATCCCCCACAACGAATAGCCCCCTCTGCGTATGAAAACCCTCGTGACCCTGGCCCTTGGCATCGCCCTCGGCGCGGCGGCGGTCTGGTTCTTCACCACCGGCCGCCATGATCCACGCTGGCAATCCGCCGGAAAGAAGGTTGAAGAAGCCGCCCAAAGCGCCCGCGACGCCGCGCAGGACAAACTCCGCGACTTCCGCCTGCGTCCCGAAGACCTCAAAGACGAGCTGGCGCGCACCGGCCAGATCATCCGCCGCGAAGTGCGCCAGGCCGGCCACGCAATCGCCGATGCCACCGCCGACGCCCGCATCACCGCCGCCATCAAAGCCAGGCTCGTCACCAGCCGCGACCTGCCCGCATTCAACCTTTCGGTCAACACCACCGCCGGGGTCGTCACCTTGTCAGGCGCGGTCTCTTCCCCGGAGCAAGTCGGCAAAGCCATTCTGATCGCCATGGAAACCGACGGCGTGCGCGAAGTGGTCTCCACCCTTCAGGTAAAGCCTTAGCCGGGATAATCCCGGTTCCCCCTCCCTCCTGATTTCCCGGTACGCCTGGCCTCCCGATTTTACCGGCAAAGGCACTCGAGCTTCAACGGCCAGAACGGTGAAGCCACCTGCTAAACGATTCGGAGAGACTGCGCTCCGGGATGCTCTGCCTACTCAGGCTCCTAAATAACGAGGGCGCACGACTGGACTGACCAACTGAATCGTTTCAAGTAAGCCATCCGCGAAATCAGAAGGTGCTCAAGGGCCCACCTCCCTCGAAAAACCGCTCCCCACCCGCCTCAAGTTCACAATTAACTGTTTTTCAATCATTTACTACTCGCCCTCAATCCCATCTCATCGTTTCAGCCTTTTCCGGCATCCGCATTCCCGGTGCCCGAAACTCTGGGTGGCGTTTGGATTAAACCCAATTGCTGGCATAAATCATGCTTTGAAAAACGTACGGGCAGACTGGTGGACCTGCCCCAGCGGGTCGGCGGACACAACCGCCGCCCTGCGTTTCATAGTGAGTTGGGTTGGGGCGACCCGGGAAGCCATAGCCCGGGTCGCCTTTCTATATTGCCCCCGCCGAAGTTCCCCCAAAGCCCGCAATCGGCGGACACGAGCCTCTTCCAGCCCGCCCTGCCGGCGCAATAGCCGCACGAAGGCTTGGCGTTTTCGGTTGCTCATGGTGGAAACGTGCTCCCCTTGGCAAAGTCCTTTATAGTACGCGCTCACGCCGCCATCTCCCGGTTTAGTCCCGGGGAATCCCCGGGCTTGGCTTTCGCTCATTCTCTGGGAGCATCTTCCGGGAAGCCACCAGTTGCGGGAATTCAATTGTGAATTAGAGTGGTTTTGAAATTACGATAAATCGAATGCCACGTATGATAAAGAGTTCAGCGCTAAAGGTATCCTCAATTTGCCATTGCCCCTGGCGTGACAGTGCTGGGCGAGCCTCGCCCGGCCGATTGCTCATGGCTGCCAGCCAGGCAGTTATCTGGAGGAAGAGGTTTCGCTTGGGATTAAGCCTTATTTCCGGCGCTATTTTCAGCGCGTTCCTGGCCACCGGCCAGGCACAAACCAATTATCAGCAACTCCTGTCTTTTGGCCCTACGGCTCTGTCGGGCAATCAGCCGCGGGCAAAACTCATGGAAGGAAGCGATGGGTGGCTCTATGGCACAACCTTTTCGGGGGGAATCAGCAATGCGGGCACCATTTTTAGAGTTGGCAAAGACGGAGCCGGTTTCTCGCAAATCTATGCCTTCACCAACAGCGATCGTCCCCAGGGAGGCCTGGTGGAAGCGAATGATGGGACGCTGTGCGGCACCACTTCATACGG